>CAZZLV010000278.1:0-3173 GCA_964655155.1 uncultured Bdellovibrionales bacterium | reverse complement strand
AAAGTTCAAAATCCTTGGTGCTTTTAGCCACCTGCACCATTTTCGTTCTCCTCAACTGCCGAATTTAGGTTAACTACTTGAGTAGAAACATTCCATCCCTGAGCAGGGGACGACAAGAAAGAATAGGCAAAGAAGTGGCCGTTTTTACCGAGCAAGCATGAATAACGAGTTAAAAAACCACTTGGTAGTTAATTCTGATTGCGACCATTTAGAGAGGACATAACTATGAGCGATGCATGGGAAGAGCGACGACTGGCACAGGAGGAGGGATACTTTGATACCCTAAACAAGCAGGCTTTGCAGCGTCTGGCAGCCAAGAAGGGTCAGCCGGCTCGCCTAAGCCCTGTCAGTGGCAAGGCTATGGAGGTCGTGACCGTGATGGGTGTGATCATTGACCGCTGCTCGGAGTCTGGAGGAGTGTGGCTAGATGCCGGAGAGCTTGAGCAGCTAATCGAGGCCGCTAAAGACAGCACAGCATCTCTGAAGGATTTCTTAGAACTTCTGCCAGCCCCATCCGCCTCTACCTCCGTTACAGGGGGCAAACCGAGTCCAATCACCGGTAAGCCGATGAATCAGGATAAGGTGCTTGGCGTTGCAATCGATCGGTGCCCCGAATCAGGTGGAATATGGCTCGATTCAGCAGAACTAAAGCGTCTACTAGAGTCATCCCATCAAACATTAGCCAGTGGCGTCAGAGATTTTTTCGCCCTAGTTATGGGTAAGCGCTAGTTGTAGCCAGCTATTGAAGCCTTTATCATTAGCGCAACACATGGTTTATGCAGGTTTCAACCTAAGAATGGCAGTTAAGGAGGATGAAAATGGTGCAGATGGCTAAAAGCACGAAGTATTTTTAACTTTTCTTAAGGCTTTAACCCTGGCACCGTCAGGGTGAGCACCGAAAATTCAAAAGACAAAGTGATTTTAGTCAGATGCGCCGTTTTCGGGCCCGCAACTGCCGAATTAGGTTTAACCAGATGCGCCATTTTAGGACCCGCAACTGCTTTTTTTAGGTTTATGGTTAGTTAGGTAGGTAGCTCATAGCCACTTAGCCACTCCGGAAGGCTATTAGCAGGTGTGAATACAGCAACGTGTTCCTGGCGAAAAGGGTGAAAGAACTTCACGCCGTACGATAGGAGATGCAGCTCACGATCATCAATCCCGTCATAGTACGGATCGCCGACGATCGGAAAACCTTCGTACAAACAATGCACCCTAATCTGGTGCGTTCTGCCAGTGAGAGGCTCTGCCTGGAGTAAAGTTCGCACCGCGCCACCCCGCTCGCTTGAATCGACACGAAAAAAACGTGTGCGAGCACTCTCGCCTCCTGTTGATGCACAACGACGCAAAACAGGGTGTCGAGGATCACGCTCAATCGCCTGCTCGCAGCTCTTGGTGCTCCAGGACGGCATACCTACCACCTCTGCTAAGTAGCGCTTCTCAATCCAGCGGCTATCGTAAGCTTTTTGTAAGTATCGATTCATGCGCGTCGATAGCGAGCACAGGGCAACTCCACTGACCGCCGTATCAAGTCGTGACGGCATGTGAACTGCCTGATCAAGATGTTGCTCAAGATATCTCTGCATGCTGTAGCGTTGTTGATCTCGCGCTGGGGTTGTTGGAAGTCCAGCTGGTTTAAAAACAACAGCGCAATCAGGATCAATGAACAAGATCATCTCTGAGGAAAACCGCGGATAAAAGTCTGCAACGCGCTCGACCGACATCCGCGGCTCGTAATACTCCAATCTGCAGGGGGCTATCAGCTGCAAGCCAAGAGTGGCGGGCGCTCCAGCAACATATACACCACCCAACTCAAATCGCGCGGGCCATGACGATACCGCAATATGTGGGAGCCGCTTAGCTAGCTCTGCCTCAACCGTTGCTTCGAGCATTTCTGTCGCTTGCAGCTCCCAGCGCCAGTATGAGCTAAAAAAACTCGCAGCTATCCTAGCTAAGCGCGCTTCGATATTGTCGTCCCTGCTCATTTAGTAACTACTCACCGGTTTTAACCTAAATTCGGCAGTTAAGGAGTATGAAAATGGTGCAGATGGCTAAAAGCACGAAGTATTTTGAACTTTTCTTAAGGCTTGAACCCTGGCACCGTCAGGGTGAGCACCGAAAATTCAAAAGACAAAGTGATTTTAGCCAGATGCGCCGTTTTCGGGCCCGCAACTGCCGAATTTAGGGTTAAGTATCACTCGGCAGACGGGGGCAAAACAAGACACATTGGCTCAATCGCTCATGACCTAGCGCGTGCGGTGAGTTAGAAGATTAGTTAGCTCTAATGCCCTCTGAGCATTCATCAGAGAAAGAATTTGAGCCATGCGCTTCTCAGGCATACGCTCTACTAGGGACAGAGCCACCTGCACATCAAGCTGCTCCAAGAGATGCGCTGCTTCGGGGGGGTTCATCGATCCATACACATTTGAGAGCTGGTCGAGCTGCGTATTACGCTGCTTATCGCCCTTCTCACGCTCTATTTTGAGCTTCTCGGAGAGCTCTTTCAGCTCCGTCAGGCGAACTGCCAGCTCCCTCTCCTTGACTCCAAATTCACTCTCGCGCTTCTCAAGCCTTGCTCCACGCTCCTCGAGCTCAACTCTCCTGCCATCGAGCGCTGTAAGGATTTTGGCCTCCTCCTTAGTCCAGCGCGGACCAGTTGGAATGCGTGCTAGAGCTGCGCTGGCCTCCTCAATACGACCAACTCCGCTAACCTCAATTACCGCAAGCGTCACCTTTGCACACCCCAGAAACGCCACCAACGCAAGTGCGAGACCTTGCCCGTTCCAGGATGGCCTATTCATTCGTCTAGACAATATGCGACCATACCTAGCTAAACCCGCTTGCGCTGCCGTGCCTGAACCTGCACGATTTGGAGTAGACTTGGCATAGGAAGCATTACCTGCTGCACGTTTGGCCGCCGTGGTGGCTATTTGCGCTGCTCGCGGTGATGCTTTGGGCGACGGCGATGATACAGGATTCCCCTCTCCCACACCTGTCGCGCTAATCCGCGCTTGCATTGCACGATGCATATCATCATATAGCGCTTGGGCCTCTTCCTTCGTTAGTTTCTTGTCCTTCATATTGACCCCAAAAATTTGAACCTAAATTCGGCAGTTAAGGCGGATGAAAATAGTGCAGATGGCTAAAAGCACGAAGTATTTTGAACTTTTCGGAGG
>CAZZLV010000277.1:0-3187 GCA_964655155.1 uncultured Bdellovibrionales bacterium | reverse complement strand
GAAAATTCAAAAGACAAAGTGATTTTAGTCATATGCGCCATTTTCAGACCCGCAAATGCCGAATTTAGGATTATACCAGAAAGAGTCAGAAAGGCATGAGTGACATGGGTTTCTGACACGGGTTCCCTACTCCCCCCGCCGCCGAGCTGAAATGACTCCAAATGTAGTTCCCCATAGTGGTCGCAGCGATACTACTCTGATCAGTATTTGATATCCCCTAACCCGCTGAACTTTACGCACCTCAGAAAAAGATGGAAATAACACTAACATCGCCAGCATGCGCAACACGCCAGAGACGAAAAAGAGCACTAGGAAGCTTGAATGCCCAACAAAAATGGCGAACGGGGTATTTATTGCAGATGTTGCATTACTGGCAACGTAGCCACCGATAGCTGAGCCAATAAATACCAGTGTCGAATTGACTATCGACTGATATGCGAAACAACGTGCCCGCTTTGGGCCACTCACGGCATCAAAGACAAAGTTAGCTGCTGCCAAGTTAAATCCTGCCCAAAAGAATCCACTCCAGAGCTGAATAAATATCACCCACCAGAAGTTAGACGAAACTAGCCACAAGATAGGATTAATAGACACCAGAGCTCCACATACACGCATGATCTGCCGGTTTCCAAATTGGTCACTTAAGGCCCCCCACGAACGCATCACTAAAAATTGCACAATTACAACTGAGGCAACAACGACCATGTACTCGCGATACGAGAACTGCAGGTCATTAAGCATATACATAGCGAAATACGGCCCTGATATCGCAGTGGCGAAATTCATCGCCGAAACAAAGAGCACAAAGCGCACAAAGTTTGATTGGCGCGCCCGAGTTATAAATTGCCAGAACGAAAACTTAAGGCTCTCTGGCACATGCATCGCCGCTTCTGGCACAGCCTTCATGTATATTCCAGATAACAAGCGACTGAGCCCTGCTAGAGCAAAGATCCCGGCATAGCCCAATGCTCCATAACCCCTCGCAGCGAAAAGGTGCACAGACTCACCGGCCACAACGACCCCAATAAAAGTAACTATCGCCATCCACTTATTACGATGTCCGAAGAACTCTCCTCGAGAAGTTGGGGGGACTAGGTCGCCTATCAGACTGTTCCAGAGTGGCGCTATCAAACCGATGGTAATTTGGTACATAGTTGCAAGTGTTATCAAGACCCACAACGACCACCAGGGAGAATCGAGCAGAAATGGAACGAGACCAAAAGTAAAGCAGAAAAAGGCCTGAATCTGAATCCATCGTACTATTGCATCGCGGCGACTACCGGTTTGCTCGGCAAGCCTCATTCCGATAGTCTGCGCCAGCGCTCCAACGAGTGGCGGCACCGTTGCCAGGGCTCCGATCTGTAACGGCGTGCCTCCTAGAAACACCCCAAATGCACCGAAGTATGTCTCGGCTGCACCGATCTTGACTGCATCAAGGCTGCCCTCTTTAACGATATCCTTCGATGTCCTGGAATTTAAAAAGCCCACTGCTACCTAAACTCCAATCAGGGTAGCGGCACGGTGTATACCTATAAGTGACATGCCATCGGTAATCGCCCCATCTAGCGCCATTTTAAGAGCCTCTTTTAATGCGACACTCTTTCTAACGATCTGCTCTGTTGGATCTAGATCGGCCTCTCCTTGCGTTAGACCTTGAGCCAGAAAGATATAGGCACGCTCGGCTGTAAAACAGTTGCTCAGATGCACCTCTCCACCGAGAGGTTGCCAGGTAGTTGCAATCAGGCCGGTCTCTTCTCGCAGTTCGCGCTTTGCAGCATCAAGGGGTGTTTCACCGTTCTCCGCAGCCCCCTCCGGAATCTCCCACGAGTAACACTCGGTGGGGTAGCGGTACTGCCCTACTAGATAAACCTCACTCTGAGCGCCTAATGCCACCACCCCAACGGCCGGCCGCGCCTCAACAACGCCGTAGATACCATGGACTCCGGAGGGCGCAATAACTTGATCCTCGCGCACACGAATCCAAGGATTCTCGTAAACCAACCGCGTTGAAAGTTTGCGCCATGGATTTGTCACCGACATAGCCTAAATCCTTATAGGTTTATTATCCTAAATTCGGCAGTTGAGGAGGATGAAAATGGTTCAGATGGCTAAAAGCACGAAGTATTTTGAACTTTTCCGAGGCGCAACCCTGGCACCGTCAGGGTGAGCACCGAAAATTCAAAAGCCGAAGTTATTTTAACCAGATGTGCCATTTTGGGGCCCGCAACTGCCGTTTTTAGGATTATCAATAAATTACCCTTCACAGCCACGCAACTATTGCTGTTTTTTTTTGGCCCATCGCGTATTTTTCACGAAGCTCGTTGAGCTCGTCGTGAAAAATTCCAAATTCCTCCGCTGCGCTTCGGAATTTGCAAGGGCTTCCTTGCACTTGCTCGCCCGAATCTTGCACTTTCGTGTCATATTCGGGCTATAGCAGGAGACTACTCCATATCTGCTTGAAAGGCGCTCCACAGCGGTGCAGGCAGCGGAGATGTTGAGCCCCTTAGACTACCCGATGATCGGTCAACAATACAAACGAATCCGACGACAGTGGCGCCTTCAGCTTCTGCTTTCTTCGCTGCTTCAACGATGTGCCGACCAGTGTGCACCACATCGTCTACGATCATTACGCGCTTACCTTTAAGGTCTGGGCCAAACAGCACCCCATCTTTTTGTAATATTGCTACCTTACGGCCACCAGCGACTGCGGCGGCAAATAGGATGCCGCTGTAAGCCAAGCCAACTGCAAAGTCGAATGCATCACAATCGAGATCCCCGATAGCATCTGCGGCCAGCCGCGCTAACTCACTCGGAGCGAGTTGGTAGCAATCATAAAAGACCGATCCTACCTGGCCTCCAGGTAGTCTCGTTGGTCGATCAAAACGGATCGTAATCCGGTCAATTGACGCCTTAGTGGTCTCATCCATAGGTGACTCGTACAATGTCGGTGGAAATATGCTGTAACCCCTATGATACGCAGTGAATGCCCCAAGGGGAAGGTCAAACCGAGTTGGCCTAAGAGGTTTGTTATACTACTGAAATGGCTCGTGATTTATACTCAATTTGTTAGGTTATTAATCCGGCAAGTAATTATCCTAAATTCGGCAGTTAAGGAGAACGAAAATGGTGCAGGTGGCTAAAATCACTGCGGCTTTTGAATTTTCGGTGCTCACCCTGACGGTGCCAG
>CAZZLV010000276.1:0-3227 GCA_964655155.1 uncultured Bdellovibrionales bacterium | reverse complement strand
CGCAACCCTGGCACCGTCAGGGTGAGCACCGAAAATTCAAAAGACAAAGTGATTGTAGTCATATGCGCCATTTTCAGACCCGCAACTGCTGAATTTAGGTTAAAAGCTCCTGAGCAGTTACAAAAATTAGAAATTGCACGTCAAATGCAGAAACTCAGGGAGCCTAACCGGGGTCAGGCATGGAATTCAAAACACTATCAGCTGACCGTGCGAGGAAGGATTTGCCTTATGATCAACCGCGTGTTTTTATAACGCTGGTCTGTTAGGAGAATAGATCGCGTGTTTCGGACTATTTCTGGAGGTTATCGTGGGATATCCCGCTGCCAAGCAAAATCTTCCACCAATGATGGTGCGCTATCTTGAATTCAAAGAGCAGTATCCAGATGCGCTGCTGTTCTTTCAGGTCGGAGATTTCTACGAGCTTTTTTATGACGATGCTGTAACAGTTGCTAAATCACTAAATTTGACCCTGACTTCGCGTGATAAGAATAGCCCGGAGCCGGTGCCGATGTGTGGCGTACCGCTTTCAGTGCTAGATGCTTATGTTGATCGGTTGCTACCGCTGGGGTACTCAGTGGCGGTAGTGAGCCAGACCGGCTCAGGTCAGGGGGTTGACCGAGTTCTTGAGCGTTTTGTGACGCCAGGAATGCGACTCTTTACATCTGTTTCGTCTGATTCAACTGAGAGCTTGATCGCTTCTGTCATGGTCGATTATCAGTCGCGCGCCGCAGCACTAGCTTACACTGATCCACAGACCGGAGTAGTGCGAGTTCGGGATGCTCTCGAGCTAGCTGTAATACCCCGTGAGCTAGCAACACTGATGGTGCGTGAAGTTGTACTGCCGCGCTCGCTAGCAGGCGAGAAGGTTGATCGTCGAACCTCCTGGGTTCGTGGTATAGAGGGGATCGTTCGGCATACCGCGCTGCGCTTTCGTGCCGAGTCGCCTGGAGCTGCGGATGGAGAGAGCAACCTTTCAGAAGCTGCGCGCGCAGAGCTGCATTCGCTTAGCCCAGTGGCCAAAAGGGCTGTGCGGCTTCTACTTGGATATGTAGATGAGGTTTCACTTGGAAATGCACTGCCAGTGCGCGAAGTGGCTCTGGCCCGCAGCGAGGGTGTAGTTGTAATTGATGCTTCAACGAGGCGCAATCTTGAACTCGTTGCCAATACCAAAGATGGATCAACTACCGGCACTTTATTCGGATATTTAAATACAACAGAGACACCAGGAGGGGCGAGGCTGCTAAAATCATGGATCGTCGCACCCTTAGCAGAATTGGCAGCCATACAGATGCGACAAGATAGCGTTACTGATCTCTCTGAATACCACCAGTCGATCGCTAGTATGCTTTCTGGGCTTAGTGATATGGAGCGGCTCTCTGCACGTGTTGAACTGCGCGTGGCTTCGCCGCGTGACCTTGGAGCTATCCGTGATACTCTAGAACGAGTTCCTGAATTACAGGATCTACTGGCACACTGTCGAGCTGCACCTCTACAAAGCGCAGTTGACGCACTTCAGCCACCGACTGACCTTCGTCTGCTTTTGCGTCGAGCGCTCGTCGATCAGCCACCACACGTTACGAATGAGGGTGGCATATTTCAAGCCGGCTATGATGCTGAGTTGGATGATATATCTCGGTTGCGCAGCAATGCAGATGAATGGCGCGCTCAATTTGAAGCTGCCGAGAAGGCTGCCACAGGGATTACCAGCCTCAAAGTGCGCTCAAATAACGTTATTGGTTATTTTATTGAGGTTCCAACAGCTCACGGATCAAAGGTTCCGTCATATTATCAAAGGCGTCAGAGCACGGCGAATGCCGAGCGCTTTATTACGCCAGACTTAAAAAAATACGAAGATCAGGTTATAACGGCAGTAGATCGGCAGGTGAGGCGTGAGCAGCAGCTATTTAATGATCTTCGTGAGACTGTTAGAGACCACGTTGAAACCCTAAGAAAGATTGCAGTTGCACTAGCCGAGCTTGATGCATTCTCGGCTTTGGCACGGGCTGCAGTGCTAAATCAATGGATTGCGCCCCGTATAACTGAGTCGGCCGAACTGGTTATAGAGCAGGGGCGACATCCTATTGTAGAGCAGCTGCTCGGCGGCAGCTTCATCCCCAACTCGGTGTCATTTGCTAAAGATACCCCGCGTTGTTTTGTCGTTACTGGGCCAAATATGGGTGGTAAATCGACCTACCTACGACAGATAGCACTTATTACCATTCTGGCGCAGATCGGATCCTACGTTCCGGCACAGAGGGCAGAGATAGGCATAGTAGATCGAATTTTTGCGAGGCTTGGTGCGGCAGATGATCTGCACGAGGGCGAATCGACCTTCATGGTTGAGATGCGTGAGGCTGCACACATATTAGCGAATGCCACGCGGCAGTCGCTAGTGTTGATTGATGAGCTTGGTCGCGGAACAGCGACAACTGATGGACAGTCGCTGGCCCAGTCGATCTTAGAGCGATTAGCCTTTGTAGTTGGTTGTCGGACTTTGTTTGCTACCCATTACCATGAGATTACGGGACTAGAGCGGATAAATCCCGCCATACGAAACCTCTCGGTTGGTTCGATTGAAGAAGATGATCGAGTTGTATTTACCCATGCCATTCAGAACGGGCCAGCACCGCGTTCGTATGGTCTTGAGGTAGCAAAGCTCTCTGGGCTTCCGGCAGAAGTCCTGTCGCGTGCTGCTGAGATCCTCTTGCAGATGCCCTCTCGAGACTCGCAGCGCACAGGGGCTCCGAATGTGCAACAAAATCTCTTTGATCTACAGCCACCAAAGCAAATCAGAGATCTCCGAGCGGAACGATTAAAGGAAGCGCTGAGCAAATTAGATCCCGACGTTATTACACCGCGAGAAGCGCACGCAGCTTTGTATGAGTTGCGGCAGATTGTAGCGGGAGACATCAAACCTAAATTCGGCAGTTGCGGGTCTGAAAATGGCGCATCTGACTAAAATCACTTCGTCTTTTGAATTTTCGGTGCTCACCCTGACGGTGCCAGGGTTGCGCCTCCGAAAAGTTCAAAATACTTAGCCCGAATATTGCAGGAGAGTGCAAGATTCGGGCGAGCAAGTGCAAGGAAGCGACGGATTAGTGCTTTTGGCCATCTGCACCATTTTCATCCTACTTAATTGGTAACACTTTAGCACTTTGCCGAGATCAAAAAAAAAAAAACAGCAGCCCCGCAGGGGCTGACCATCGCGCCGGAGTTAATTCCCGTCC
>CAZZLV010000275.1:0-3247 GCA_964655155.1 uncultured Bdellovibrionales bacterium | reverse complement strand
GGTGCTTTTAGCCACCTGCACCATTTTCGTTCTCCTTAACTGCTGAATTTAGGATTAAAGGCCTCTGGGAAATCCTCTGGCAAATCCTTAAAATGACCGATAAGTAAAGTTATCGGTCATTCTGTGGGTGGCCGGCGGTTCATTCCGGCTACCAGAGGCATGATCGCTCTGCATTCGGGCCTAGAGGCCCGAAAAGAAGCAGTTTGCGGACAATCCAGGGCGGGCAGTCCGCAGGCAGCGGCAGGTTGAGAGCGTGTGTTACCAGAACGCCTGCACGACGGTATGAGACACTCTGCAGATTTTGTGTCGGCAGACAGAGTTCGTCCTGGCAGGCCATGAATGTGCAGAGGCCAGCATAAGGCAGCGTATAGGGTTGCTCAGGTGATGATGACTCTTGCAGCCTTTGGTAGAGCCCTGGATGGGTTGTGGCCACGATCTCAACGCGGTCTGATAGCAGACCGAATGGATCCGGGCAGTTCGGCATAAATAGATGATTGGAATATTCCGGCTCAATTCTGAGGTTGCTGTACATAGTCAGGGCCGCCCGAGTTTTAATTCCTAGATATGGAGTGAATGCGTTAAAAATCGCAATTATTAACACTAATAAGCTTGGCTGCCCTACTCGCTCTTTAATAATTACTCCTCGTGATGCGCGTATCACCAGAATCAGTAGCAGGAACGCAAAAGCTAAAAAAAGAACGTGTCGAACGATTAAATACTCAGTGGCTGAGACCGATCCGGCTAGTGATAAAGCAACGCTTGATACCAGAGCAAAGATCCAAACCCGTATGCTTGGAATCAGATGTTTAACTGTAGCTCGGTAGATCCGGGCACAGCACTCCTCCGGGAGCCAACTCACTAGCAGGACAAACATAGCGGCGGAGAAGTTGGCAAAGTAGCGCGTCAGATTTAGCGCCAGAAAAATATGGAATGCGATACCACAGGCCACCGCAAATATACGGCTTCGCGGCCAGATTAGCAGCATCGGGAGTAGCGCTTCAGCAACCAGAGAGAAGCCCCCTATCAGCAGCGACACATGCTCGTGCAAAAGTGAGTCTATCCGATACAAGAAAAATGTTTGATCGGAAAATATCTTAGCGCAGCTTGTTGATGGGTCGAGATAGCTTGTGTTTACCTTTGCGAGCGCGGCAAAAACATAAACAACAATCGTTACCCAGCGTAAAGAACCCTGAAGGTATTTTGCTTGATTATTAGCTCCGCTGATGGAATTGAGCCCTCTAGTAAATGATAGTGCTGCCAGAAAGAGCACCCATCGATGATTTGGATTAGCCGGCATCTGTGCCAAAAACGCAGCTAGGTAACCCCAGACACTTAACCTTAATGTGAGTTTGCATAGAGGCCTCATCACGACGCCAAAACCGGCGATCACCGCAATCAAGGAGTTCCAAGAATGCACGAGCGTATCAGGCTCGTAATACGTCCCGATGCCAGAGAATATGAGAGCAACTCCCCATAGAAAAACTAGGAGCTGCGCGGAGTGATAAGGCATTGTCCATTTCCGGTCACGTCGCAGTATGTCTTCATTGACGTTAACCTAAAGCAGGATCTCACCGCAACCTAGCTCCGCTTGTCTTGGTGACCACGACTGTGCGTCGTGCGCGAGTTTCGGCCCCTAATCTGTCTTTGACTACCAGTGTCAGGCGATATCGGCCCTCTCTCTTAAAGCTTCTTTTCACTATCGATGTAGAGTAGCGCTTGCCATCTGAAAATCGCCAGGCATATGTCAGTGGCTGCCCTTCTGGATCCGAAGAGATGCTGGCGTCGAGAACGATACCTTTTCTCTTACTAGAGTTTTTAAGAGCGCTTTGAGCAACTGCTACACGTGGGGCTTTGTTAGTGTAAAGCGCCCTAAATGCTTTGGGTGAACGCGAGGTTATAAAGGTCCGCACAGCATTTGGATATCCATCTGACCAACCAGCAAAACTTCTTCCGGCGAAGATCAATGAAGCGCGGATCGACTGCTCCGACCCAACTATTGGCTTCGCCGTATAAGGCGTAGTTACGTCGAGCTCTTCATCAAGATAGGATATCGTAGCTCCACGGGGCTCACTTTCAAAGATATGTGGAGCTGTAAGGGGTTCTATCCTTACACACCTTTGGTCGCTAAGCCCCTCTCCGATGCTTGCCATAAGGCAGAGCTCGTAGGCCGTGTTGTCAGCGTGTTCCTTTGGAATAAAACTGCCTTTAGCTCCGTCGATCTCGGAAATGAGATGGGTGTGTTCGTTATGAATCTGCAGGATGTTCCAGGACAAAGTAAGTTTGTCTGGAGAGTCTGTAGTTGCAGATCCTGAGAATACAATCGGTACGCCTATCTCGAACTTAGTACCCGGTAGCGGTTCTGCAATCCGAGCGACTGGAGCAGTTTGACCGCTGCGAACGGTGAAAGACTCCTTAGACCAGGCAAAAGGCGCGGTAGCTTCAGTTACGGTTAAAGTCACCTGGTAGGTTCCAGACTTAGGATAAACGTGGATCTCTTCGGCGGAACTTGATGTAGTGCCGTCACCGAAATCCCACAAAAATGAGATCGGTTGCCCATCCGGGTCGTAACTCTTTGAGGCCGATCCTGAAACTACCAATGGATTCGCGCCGGATGTTGGAGATACGCTGGCTCGGATTACAGGGGGTGAATTGCCAACTCCGATGGCCTTAAAGCGCCGCACCTGACTGGAGCGTGTCTTGAGGTCGATATAAACTGCATAGATATTCTTATCAGGCCCAGAAAATAGCTCAACAGCACCAAGATTGCTTCCTACCTCAATAGCGAAGTCGTGTGCTGTTGGTTTTCCTGCTGAATCAAATGTCAGATAGCGGATGAATTTTTGGGCATAATCAGCGAAGAATAGCGCACCATTATACCTATCTGGGTAAACGCTGCCTTCGTAGAACGCCAGCCCGGTAATAGATGCCCCAAGATCCTTACCCGTTTCATCGTAGGGGTGACGGTACGTGAAGAGCGGTTTCTTAACTAAATTCTGACCCTGCGCATAGATCTGATTGCAGAAATCAATCGTTCGTGGGTGAGCTCGATAGCCAACCTGCGTCATACTCGCTGTAGCCTCACCCTCTTGTTGAGCGCGATCTAGAAATCCCCCCTCATAACACGGCCAGCCGAAATTAATCCCCTTTCCTGTGTTTATTTCCTCGTAGTAGGAGGTTCCTACATCCCCCATAAATACCGCGTCACTCTCAGGTCTAACAGTTATTCTAAATGGGTTACGAAAGCCAT
>CAZZLV010000274.1:0-3292 GCA_964655155.1 uncultured Bdellovibrionales bacterium | reverse complement strand
ATGGGTTATGACCCATCAGCAGCCATCGGTACCCACTCGATTCCGCGATGAGCCTAAAAAATACCTAAAAAACTCGAAAATTTGCTCTTATTCTAGCTCCAGGAGCGCCGGATTCCCGCCCTAACGGGACGGGAATTAACTCCGGCGCGATGGTCAGCCCCTGCGGGCCTGCAGTTTTTTATTATGGTCTTGGCAAAGTGCTAAAGTGTGACGTTTTTAGGTTGAAACCACTCGCCGGGCTTCTCCTATGGCCAGTAGCGTTGGCGCTTGAACCACACCGAGATCTTAGTACCACAACCGAAAGTGCTCTCAACACTGACATCTCCGCCGCATAGCTGCGCAGCGCGCCTGACCGCGTCTACACCAATACCACGACCAGAGAGGGCAGTTACCTCGTTACGCGATGAAAAACCCGGCTCACAGATGAGCATTAACGCCTGCTGTCTGGATATCGTCTCTGGGACATAAAGCCCGCGAGTGCGTGCTACCGCAATAAGTGCGTCTGGATCAATCCCGGCACCATCATCCTCAAAAGTGAAAAGATATATTCCATCCTGATAGATCGTATTGATATGCATTGAACCGGCTAGCGGCTTACCCCGCCGCTCGCGCTCTCCTGGCGCTTCAATCCCATGATCTGCCGCATTCCTGATGATGTGCACAAATGATTGAAAGAGCTCCTTGTAGGGCTCCCGCGCAATCGCCACATCACCACTCCAGATTATCGGATTTCCCTCCTTGGATTCACCAGCTAATGTTTTACGCCAAGCGATATCAAGCCAACCCAGTAGCTTCTGAGCCGGAATCTCAACAAGCTGCTCAAGAGATTTGAGTATCTGCGGCGCCGTTCCGACTCTTTCTGCCTCTGCAAATACAGCTCCTATCGCATCATAATCAAGCTGAAGGTGCTGCGACGCTATGTTGTCATCTGCCTTAGCCTCAAACTGCAACACATGCTGATAGCGACTATTGAAAGCGCGTAGCTCAGAGTTAAGCTGCTTGATAAACGCCCCTCCGATCTCAGGTGTGTATGCAGCGGGCAAAAACTTATCCTCTGCCTGATGACAAATAGCCGCAAATTTATCACAGTCTAGAAATGAAAAGCCTCCCTTAAGTCCGTGCACGCTGGAGCTCAGAGCAGGTAAATCATCGACTAATGTCTCTGCCTTACGAGCCAAGTTCACTAGGTCTATAAATTCGTCCTTTGCGCCCAAAATAGCCACTAGAGCCCGATTATCAGCGTCTGTCTGCTCGAGTGTTGTTTCCATCATACGTCGTTCAGTAATGTCCGTAACCACCACTGTCACAGATGCCAGCGCGCCATCTTCATATACCGGAATAAAACCTATGGAAAAAACTCTTGAATTCAAAGTGAATTCGCAGGGCAAAACATCCACCATAAGATCCCAATCAACCCCCGCAAAGGCCATTCGCAGAGGCTCAAGATCATCCTCCGAGCACTGCAAAAGATCGGCCAGGGACGCCTGCTCAAAGTTATCCCCGAATAGCTCCATCGCCATTCGTGAAATTTCAGATGTAATTCCAAGGGAAGAATCCACCAGAAAAACCGCCTGAGGAAGGCTATCGAGCAAAACTTTTAAAGTTTTTCTACTCTCAGCGATAATCGCCTTATGAGACTCAAGCAAGGTAGATACGGTGCGCAGGATCTCTTCCCTACGTCGTAGCTCTGATATGTCAAAAGCCAAGAGCCGTAGCGGCGATACAGATGTATTTCCAGTCTGAATCAGACGAATCCTGAGACTTACTGGCACGCCATTACCATCGGTAAAATTGCCCTCCAATTCACATTCACCACCAAATGCCTCGAGCGCCTCATGTACACTCTTTAAATCAAGATCTGGAATGATATCCAGCAACCCGACTCGCTCCATATGAGGCCGGCTTACCCAGTCATAGAAGCGCCGACTCGCACTAACAACAGTAAGCGAGCCGTAGTCCACTACACCAAGCTCAATATGCCCAATATCACGATCTATACGTAGCCGCTGTGATTTTAGATGAGCATCACTCCTTGGCAGTTCTTGCTCAACTTCCATAGCTGACCCCCCTTTCAGAAACCGAGTTGCAATCAACTTCTCAATTTATTTGCCGCGCTCAGTAGCTGCACTGCTTAGTTGCAGCGCAACTGCCCAGCAGTTTTTTCAGTTGCGATTCATGATCCTAAATTCGGCAGTTGCGGGCCCGAAAACGGCGCATCTGGCTAAAATCACCGCGGCTTTTGAATTTTCGGTGCTCACCCTGACGATGCCACGGTTAAAGCCTCCGAAAAGTTCAAAATCCTTTGTGCTTTTAGCCACCTGCACCATTTTCGTGCTCCTTAACTGCCGAATTTAGGTTAAATCACTCTCAACTAAAGCAGCGTCTAGTCCGCGCGAAAACTCTACTCCCCTCACCCCAGATTTACTATCGTACGTTATTCCACCATGCTTTAGGGTTTGTATTAGCGAGTAGGGAATTACAAGGAGTACAAGCACTCGGCAAACTATTAACCTAAAAACAGCAGTTGCGGGTCTGAGAATGTCGCAACTGCCGTTTTTAGGATAATGCCCACACAAACTGTAGCCTCCAAATTCCGCCGCTGCGCTTCGGAATTTGCAAGTGCTTACTTGCACTTGCTCGCCCGAATCTTGCACTTTCGTGCAATATTCGCGATAGGTCGTTGCCTTTCTCACTGGATCAGAAGATTATCGAATATATGAAAACAACCCTCAAAGAAGCGCTGAAAACTGCCATGAAAGCCCAGGATCGACTCAGAATGGAGACGATCCGTTTGCTCTTAAGCGAGATCCAGTACGAAGAGATGCAAAAATCACTTAATGATCTTGCCCCGAATGACTGCACTCTTGTACTTCAACGTGAGGTTAAAAAACGCGTTGAGGCGATCGGCTTTGAGGAGCAAGCAAATCGGCCCGAGGCCAAAGCTAAGCTTCAAAGCGAGATCGCCATCATTGAAGAGTTTCTACCAAGGCAGCTATCATCAGATGCACTTGAGAAGATTCTGATGGAATACAAGGCCTCATCCACCGGCGCAGCGATGAGCACCGCGATGAAGTTTCTTAAAGAGTATTACCCTGGACAATACGACGGCAAGAGCGCAAGCGAGATCGCAAAACGCGTCTTCGGATGACAGGGTATCGCAGTTCTCCCGCGATCTACTTTGAAATGCTGAAAGTTTCAAAGAGGACAAAAATGTGCGGGCAGATAAAGATTAACTTTATTGGCTCTTCGTGGAATCGAGTGGGTAGAATTGGCGTTTCCGGACGTGAACATG
>CAZZLV010000273.1:0-3302 GCA_964655155.1 uncultured Bdellovibrionales bacterium | reverse complement strand
CAGATGCGCCGTTTTCGGGCCCGCAACTGCCGAATTTAGGATGATTAACCTAAAAACGGCAGTTAAGGAGGAGGAGGAAAATGACGCAGTTGGCTAAAAGCACGGAGTATTGAAGCTCTTCGTAGGCTTGAACCCTGGCTCTGTCAGGGTGAGCACCGAAAATTCAAAAGACAAAGTGATTTTAGTCAGATGCGTAATTTTCAGACCCGCAACTGCCGAATTTAGGATAATAGTTCAAGTTCTTTAAGTTCCTAGTCGATAAACCTATTCAGACTGTGATAGCACTCGAAGCGGAGGTCGTCGCATCGGCAAGGAGCCGGTAGGAGCGGAGCTCGGGCAGAACTAAAGGTGTAGTTTTCTGCGAGCCAATTCATCAAATCAAAGTCGCGACTGCGACATTGAGCGACGCGGGTTCTCTATAGCGATTTGCAAAAGTCGGTGTCAGTAAAACTAGCAAGCCTTTTGCTATAAATCACTATAGGTTGTTTTTTCGATTCGCATCCGCGAATCGATAGCGTTCTAGAAGGTCCGCGCTTCCGCTACGGACATTTGGCGACCGCTATACAGCAACAGTCGCATGTACACGTGAACGACTACGTGCTGGTGCTAACTACTGTGATTAATATCTCCTCTCAGTTTTTTGAGTGTCACGGATTAAGACTTTTCGTGGCAGCTATCAGTTCTGTAATCTTAGCTATGATAGGTGGCGTAGGTAAGGTGCATGGATTGCCTTCATATAAAGGTGAGTACGTAGTTACCATCAAGCCTCAATCTGCTTTAGGTGCCCGGTTCGGTGCATTATCATCTGCAAATGTTGGTGCTAATGCAACGGTGGTGCAGAGATTGGGAATTAATACCCTCGTGGTTAGTAATAGGCAACATTCCTCGCTGTCCGCAGTTGAAACCGCGTCGGCTCTGGAGTCGCTCTTAATGCCTGAGGATTCGTTTTGCAAGGAATTACTGGCGGAACGAGTCGTGGAATCGTGCACACCAAACTTTCAACTGAAGGTTTATCAAGTTGGGGGCGATCCACTCATGACTTCCGTGTGGGGTGTTACTGATGAGGTGGGTGTTGGAGCTGTAACGGCTTGGGGTACAACGGATGGCTCTCGTGATGTGGTCGTTGCAGTCATCGATACCGGGATCGATTATACTCACGAAGATCTTGCAGAAAACATTTGGAGCAATCCTGGAGAGGCGCCCGGAAACGGGGTTGATGATGATGGAAATGGATATATCGATGATGTCAGGGGAATTAATTTCGCCGTTAATGCGATGAATGTGGTTGATCCGATGGACGACAATGAACACGGCACTCATGTAGCGGGAACTATCGGTGCAATTCCGGCAAACGGAGTTGGGATTCGGGGGGTGAGTAGCGGTGTAATATTGCTGCCGATTAAGTTTATGGATGCCTCAGGCTCTGGTCGACTTTCCGATGCTATAGCTGCTATCGACTACATGGTCGATCTTAAGGTCAATCGCGGAGTCAATATACGTGCTGCTAACAACTCTTGGGGAGGGGGAGGTTATTCGAGAGCGCTGGAGGATGCTATTCGTCGAGCTAGCGATGCTGGAATAGTATTCGTAGTTGCGGCCGGTAATAGTTCAACCGATATCGACCTGCAGCCGTCGTATCCAGCGAGCTATGATGTTGAAAACATAGTGACAGTGGCAGCCATAGATCAAGCGCAGAATCTAGCTTCATTCTCCAACTATGGGTCAGATGGGGTAGATATCGCTGCTCCCGGCGTAGATATCATGAGCACCTTACCTGGGCAGAGATACGGTTATCTATCAGGCACATCGATGGCAACGCCACATGTGGTGGGTAGTCTAGCGCTACTGTTTAGCGTTGAACCGCACCTAACTGTGAGCGATGCTATTCTCAGACTCCTTGAGACTGGCAGGGATGTAGCAACTCTCGTTAGCTCAGATCGCACGCAAGCTTATATTCGCTCTGGTCGGGTGGCGAGTGCTGCGCGGCTTATATCAAACTCGCGCGCTCCGATTGCTAATCCTGACGCAGGATTGCCGCCATGCGGCTACCAGTTCCAGACTGCTAGCATTATGTCAGATGGGTTAGATGATGCTGCTGATAGACTAAACTCAATCAATCAGGTTGATGAAGGTGACTTTCGGGCTATATCACTACCCTTTGATTTTCCTTTTTTTAGAACAACAACCAGAGTGCTCTATATCTCACCGAACGGACTAGTATACCTTAATCCCCCGCGTGGTGCCGACTATCAGGTTGCCAACCGCGCCCCTAATAACTCGATCGCTGGATTCCACACCGACCTTATTCCGCGAAACGCCAAGCAGGGAGTTCGAGCTTATGTGGGTGCCGATCGAGTGGTAATCTTTTGGCATTCAGAGCATTACTCTCTTAGCGATCGTGGGCCTATATCTGTGAGGCTTACCCTGTATCGAAGTGGGCTGGTGCGCAGCACGGTTAGCTTTGAAGGGGCTAAGGATCCAGTTGCACTGTCAAAACTGGTGCTCGGGGAACAAGGTGGGAGCCAGCCAAGCCCAGCACTTGGGCTAATAGGAATAAGTGCTTCTTCGGCTCGACATTCAGATACTGTAGATATAGCGGCTGCGCAACGCGCGTTGCTACCATATCAAGGCGGAATCTCGGTAACTATGGTGCCTAACTGCATCAATCCGAGCACCGGCGCCCCGCCAGATGACGAGCTTCAAGTGGCGCGAGTCGATTCGATTAGGCTCAAACTAGACAAGCACCAAAAGAAGATATCCGTTGCATTGAGCGGCGCCGGTTCCGGAAAGATTCCTGTTCAAGCCACAATTAACGGGAGATTGTGTAATCAGATCGCTTGGGGTTCTCTGGCGCAGGGCAGGGGTTCATTTGCACTAAACTTACCAAGAACAGCCAGTAGGGTCACCTTGAGCGCGGCTCAGGCGAAGGCAGCGATCCGAGTCAGTAGGAGGCCGCTTGCTCTACGCAGAGAGAAGCTGGGCGCTATGTGTGAAAGTTTTCTCCGAGCTGTTAGGTAGTGTGCAATTACCAAGCAAATCTAGCATCTGTGACGTTAGCCCCTATGAAGGGGTAAATTTGTGGAGCAAAGTGGGGCGAAATTAAGACAATATTAGTCGGTGCAGATTGTGTCTTTGTGCGCCTTCGTGCGTATTTTACTAGTCCGGCTAGACCCCTTAGAGCAATCGATACTTAATCCTAAATTCGGCAGTTGCGGGTCTGAAAATGGCGCATATAACTAAAATTACTTTGTCTTTTGAATTTTCGGTACTCACCCTGACGGTGCCAGGGTTCAAGCCTTAAG
>CAZZLV010000272.1:0-3327 GCA_964655155.1 uncultured Bdellovibrionales bacterium | reverse complement strand
CACCGTCAGGGTGAGCACCGAAAATTCAAAAGCCGCAGTGATTTTAGACAGATGCACCGTTTTCGGACCCGCAACTGCCGAATTCAGGTTAAAAACGCCATAGTCTCGTGTGCTGCTTGGAAAAATTAGAAAGTCATGACTCACAGGGGTTTTTGTTTTGAGGTCACACCCAGTGCGACTCAAACTGCTGAGGTGGTCTCTTTAGACTCGGTTCAAGCGCCGCCCGTATAAGTCGCGCAAAAAGAACCCCAACTACAATCAATATAACAGCGATGAGCCATTTTGACATTAAGCGATCGCGACCATGGAGCGGCTCACCTATCATTCAGAGCTATCCCCGAGGCAGGCCAAGCAACCGCTCAGCAATAATCGAGAGCTGAATCTCCGAAGTACCTGCTGCGATCGTGCGTCCGCGAGAATAGAGATACTGGTGCATCAACGCACCCACTTGGCTATCGCTCTCTCCAAGAGCCGCAGCTGGCCCCAGTAACTTTACTGCAAATGAACAGAGCCTCTGAAACGACTCACTCCAAAGTAGCTTATCCAATGAGCCCTCAGGACCCGGGCCACCATTGTTATCGGCATACGACATCAGGTGCTCATAAGCTAGTGCACGGGTTGCACACGCATCGACGATGCACTGAGCAAGCTCCTTACGCTCAGAGCCACTCATCTTGGCGCTAGCGCGCTCGATTAGCACCCTTAGAGCGACTTCAGATTGTAATTGCCGGGAGAAAGTAAGTACTACTCGCTCAAACATCAACGTAGAGATAGCGATCTTCCACCCCTGCCCCTCATGGCCTACGATATTTGACTGCGGAACGAAAACTGAATCGAAAAAAACCTCGTTAAACTCGTTATCACCACTGATCTGCCGTAATGGCCTAACGGTAATACCCGGCGAGCGTAGCGGCACAAGTAAATAGGAGAGCCCCTCATGCTTCTTGGGGGCTTCTGCTGTTCGGCATAAGACAAAGCACCAGTCAGCACAGTGGGCGAAACTAGTCCAGATCTTCTGTCCGGTAAGTGTATACCCACCCTCCACAGGTGTCGCTCTAGTCTTAACTGCAGCTAGATCGCTGCCCGCGCCCGGCTCCGAAAATCCTTGGCACCAGATCTCATCTCCGCTCAGGATTGGAGCAAGAAGACGCTGCTTTTGCTCCGGAGTTCCGTAGTTGATCAGAACTGGCCCAACCATCGTTATACCGAAGAGGCCAAGTACCTGAGGAGCCGCAACGCGCACTAGCTCCTCCTGCACGATCGCTTCCTCTACAAGTGACAATCCCCTGCCCCCGTACTCCTTCGGCCAATGAGTGCCGAGCCAATTAGACTGTGCCAGCATCTTCTGCCACTGGCGTCCTGTCTTTTCAAATGTCAGTAGCGAGGTATCTGATGCTTTTGGAGGGGTATTCTGCGCCAGCCAGGCTCTTAGTTCGGAACGAAAAAGCTCGCTGGCTTCGGATATAGCTAATTTAAGCACGGCACCATCCTACTAGAGTTCACTCCACTTGTGACCACTCCTTTGAAGGAGCTCATCGGCTGCAGCTGGGCCCCACGTTCCTGCCTCATATGTGCAGAGCGGCGGCGGAGTCGACCCTTCCCAAACCTCAAAGATCGGCGCAAGCAACTCCCATGACTCCTCTATCTCATCGTTTCTGGTGAATAGCGTAGGATCACCCTTCATAACATCTAGTAAAAGACGCTCGTAAGCTTCAGGTGAGGCAACTCCAAATGAGCTATCGTAATTAAAATCCATCTCTACTGGCCGCACTCGAAACCTTGGCCCTGGCTGCTTAGAACTAATTCTAAGCGACATACCCTCCTTGGGCTGAACCTGTATCGATAGCACGTTATGCTCTACGTCACCACGTTGCCTACCCTTAAACAATGAATCAGGAGCCTTATTGAAAAAAACTTTAATCTCTGTAATGCGCTTTGCAAGGCGTTTACCAGCCCTGATATAAATCGGTACACCACTCCAGCGCCAATTATCAACCTCTAGCTTAAGGGCGACATATGTATCGGTCTTTGAGCCTAGAGCGACCCCTTTCTCCTGTAGGTACCCGGGCACCTTCTCACCTTTGATCACTCCCTCCGAATATTGCGCCCGAACCGTGTTGCGACGCACCTCGTCTGGCGTCATCCGTTTAATAGATCTTAACACCTTAGCCTTCTCATCGCGGATTCCGTTTGCATCGCTAAGCGAAATCGGGGGCTCTATGCATAGCAGAGACAGCATCTGAAGAACGTGATTCTGAACGATATCCCTGACTATCCCATTTTCGTCAAAATACGCCGCTCGATTGCCGATTCCGATGTCCTCACATACTGATATCTGAATGTGGTCGATGTATTTGCGATTCCAAAGCGGCTCAAATATACCGTTAGCAAATCTAAATACGAGTATATTCTGAACGGTTTCCTTACCGAGATAGTGATCGATACGATAGATCTGCTCCTCTGCAAGGCTCTTACGCAACATCTCATTTAACTCGCGCGCAGAATGAGTATCGTGACCAAAAGGCTTCTCCACAACAACAGAGGTTCTTCGGGCCGAACTTGCAACATCCTCAATCAAACCGATCGCCTTTAGATTTGAGGCTATAGGGCCAAAGAACTGCGGTGCCATCGCTAGGTAGTAAACGTAGTTGAAACGCTCCTGACGACCAGCGCACAGCTCCTCAATGCGACCTTTAAGCAGATCAAAATCACCCAGAACCTCGCCGTTGCAGGGCTGATAGTGCAGATTTTTTGAAAAACGCTCCCACACATTGGCGCTGATTGGTCGACGAGAAAACTTAGTGACTCCTTCATAAACTCTGGCTCGAAAATCATCATCGCTCAATTTTGATCGCGAGGAACCGATTACAATAAAATTTTCCGGTAGATAATCATCCTCAGCCAGATTGCACAACGCAGGGATTAGTTTGCGAGATGTAAGATCCCCACTTGCACCGAAAATCACCAACACAGTTGCTGGTGGTTTTGTCATCTTTGTGTCGTTGTATGTACTCATCAAAGCCCTCGCTTTACTATAGTGATTTGCAAAAGTCCGTTCCAGTAAAACTGGCAAGGGTTGTGCCGTAAATCACTATAGGTTGTCGTTTTCATTCGCGTCCGCGAATCGATAGCGTTTTCCAAAAGCCGCTACCTAAATTCGGCCGTTAAGGAGGATGAAAACGGTGCAAATGGCTAAAAGCACGAAATATTTCGAACTTTTCTGAGGCGCAACCCTGGCACCGTCAGGTTAAGCACAGAAAATTCAAAAGACAAAGTGATTTTAGTCAGATGCGCCATTTTCAGACCCACAACTGCCGAATTTAGGTT
>CAZZLV010000271.1:0-3347 GCA_964655155.1 uncultured Bdellovibrionales bacterium | reverse complement strand
CTCTGCTCTCCCAGCAGCAACACATGCCTGCGGCATCCGAGGCTATTCACCAGCGAGAGTATTTCGCTATTCGATTCATCCATACCCCTACCAATTAGAACCAATCTTATATTTGAATGTGTCTCCAAAACGCGATTAAAAGCCTGAATTAGGAATGCATGCCCCTTGGCCAGGTCGAATCGCCCGATATTACCAATCAAAATCTCATCATCTAATATGTCGTATTGTCGGCGAAACGCTTGGCGAAACTCAGATCGAGGCCTAAATTTATCAGTGTCAAACCCATTACCTAAAACAACACTGCATCCTGCACGGAAGCCAAACGCCTCGTGCTGAGACCTACTCTCAGATGAGCAGTAAATTATTCCGTTGACTCGCGATGATAGCGCCGCATTACTTCTGATAACACACCGAGTACTAAGCTGACGCTGTGAGTAATCATCTAGCCCTCGTCTTATGTTCCAAACTATCGGCAGCGCCCTCCAGCTTAGCATGCGCGAGAGGGCTGAGATGAGATTAGCATGATACATCCACGCCTGTACGAGATCTGGCTTAAGCTCATCAACAATTCGCCCAAAACTGCGTACTCCGGAGGTCATACCCGATACCGATGGTTGCAAATTGAGAGACCGAACCGGTATGCCGGCGCCCTCAAACTGCTCTACGAGCTTGGTGCCAGCTCCAAGATTTACAACACTCGAATGAATACCCAAGGGAAGCATGCTCTCTGCGATACGCAGCAGCACTCTCTGAGCTCCATCAGCAGTCAATCCAGTAATACAGTGCAGAACTCGCATCAAAACACGCAGATCAGAAAGCCTCGTAGACACAATCGAAGTGCTGGCTAAAAATTACTTAGCACACTACCACTACATCTTGCGTAGAAGTTGCTATTAGAGCTAGCGCTGCAAAAAGTCACCGTCTTCTGCTTTATTGTGACACGCTCGTATTAGCGCCCTATGATTGATCTCATGCATTAACGGCCTAAATTTAGCCAGCTAAACCAAGTGCGGATCAGATAGAGTGCTTGACGGCAGATGAGCATCGCGCTCGATTTTCTCCATCGCGTCACGACAATACGCGGCTCTTAGTTTCCCCAACCCCTCGTCACCTAAATCCTCACACACTAATCGCAACGCTTTTGTGAACGCCTGGGCACACACCAATAAAGAATCGAGCCCTAGATTGGTATCCCCAACTTCTTGCAGTAAAAAAGCGGCGATATACTCTACGCGGCTCTCATACTCCTCCCACTTTTGCACTCCGTGCACCTCACGCTCTGCTGGAGAGCGCTGCATTGCTCGAGCAATCTGATTATCAATCGACTTCATCGCCTGGAGAAGTCCCTCCTCAAGTTTTCCGTATTGATTAGTCATCGCTGTTGTGTCCTACCCAGTTTATCTCCGTGCCCGGCTACTGCGCCTGGAATCAGGAGCTGATGTTCTACCTAACCACAGAAAATTAGAAAATACCTCCCCCCCTTCCGTTTCCACATACACGTAGACCTTACGGCCTCGAGGCAGAACCATCCTGACAAAGAAATCAAACGTTCCATTACTAGATGTAACGGCACTACCGACCTTCTCACCTGCTACCAGCAAACTAATCCCCACAGAGCCTATGGGCGCTTTGTTCTGGGACAAAAGTGACCCAGAGAGCTTAATAATCGGATCGTCGCGGCTGCCTACCCGAGCCCGCTTGAGAGTCAGCGTCGCAGCTGATAGGGGTGGTTCAGTTGGATAGTTGGGATCGGCACCCGGAGTAACATCAGAGCGAGGGGTCATCTGCTCCAGGGAGATACATGAGCCGTATTTTGAAAGATGCCCAGTAATCTCCGCGACAGATACGTCAGAAAACTTTTGAGCTGAAGGAATCGATATGCTGGGGAACATAAGACCCTCGCGGGTTGATGAATCGTGTCCTGCCCCAAAATTATGTCCTAACTCATGCGCAAAGATGCCCGCGTTTGCAGCCTCCATGTAGTGTTGAGTGATGCCGAAGGACAGAGTTGGAACCGCACACAGAACACCGATGTATGCGATCCCAATAATCGACCCATCGATATCCTTGCCCGTGAAAAGATGTTTGAGATCAACATCATCATGAAAGCTGTTGGGCTCGCTTCCCAAGTTAGCGGCATTTTCGGCATTACGAGTGAACGCTGAGAGCAACATCCCAGCATCAGTAGTGTTATACGGAGAGGTATCTGCGTACACATGCTGCTTAATTATACGGAAGCGTAATCCCAATTGCCTGTTATATATAGCCTCAGTTGTGTTGATTAGACTCGCAATTACGGCGTTGCTCTGCTCTCCGTACCTCTGGTACCACTCCGGATCTGCATCAGTGCTAATCGTAACCACCCGAGCGAGCGATGGCGTCTGCGGTTGCTCTTCCGTGCCTATCGGTGGAACAACCTGATCGCTGGCCTCAGCAAAGGCGTTGTGATTATGCTGATCAGGCATAACGCTCTCACTTAGTTGAACTCCATTGTTTGCAGCTCCGCAACCTCCCCGGCGTGCTGCCGATTTGGGGATACTTGAAACCCTGGCACGAACCACAATTGAGCCATCAAGCGTAATCTTAATTGTATACACTCGTTGCCAAGTCTTGCGAGTTCCCTTAGCTCTACCGGGAAATGATACTTTAAGTTCATTCCTTATTATGGAAGCAGCGACGGGATATATCCGCTCGCCAGCGCTACGCCAGGCTCCCCCTGCGGCCAGCTTGCCCTGAAGCAACACCGGATCGACTTCATCACGCGCCTCTCTATCCAGACGGCGTACAGAAGCACTCCAAGTCTTATTACGTCTTACATTAAACCTAGCATCAACGAAGCCAACTCCGCGAACCTGTCCCTCTAGGCGAACAGTAGGGACTGTCTCAATCTCTCCTCTACCTTTGCCCGCAGCAGCGACCTGGTAGACCTTTTCAAGCTTAAACTCCGATGCAAAGGGATTGTTTGGTGCGGAAGTCCGCCCAAGAGCGGAAAGTGGGAAAGAAACGACTAAAACTGCTACCAGGTACCGCACTGCCCAAGAAGCACTACGCATACAACCTCATCCTTAAAACTTGGAAAAGTTCCTTCTCTTCCAAAACTAAACGCTAGAGCGTTCTCAATTTGGATGCTGTCATGGCGATTAGGTCGCAAAGTTTCTTGCACACGTCGTTATTTTGTCGCTCATAGCGAAATAGAGTGGGTGCCCAATGACTGCTGATGGGGCATAACCCATTATTTTCAGTGATGAATCACGTATTTCCTCGTGAACGTACCCGAGTATGCTTGATTATGAAAAAGGCTCTTCGTGGAATCGAGTGGGTAGAATTGGCGTTTCCGGACGTGAACA
>CAZZLV010000270.1:0-3349 GCA_964655155.1 uncultured Bdellovibrionales bacterium | reverse complement strand
CACGAAAATGGTGCAGGTGGCTAAAAGCACACAGGATTTCGAACTTTTCTTAAGGCGCAACCCTGGCACCGTCAGGGTGAGCACCGAAAATTCAAAAGCCGCAGTGATTTTAGTCAGATGCGCCGTTTTCGGGCCCGTAGCTGCCGAATTTAGGCTGAAAGCCCGTTCGCGGCAACAAGAGTTCGGTGAAAAACTGGGCTGTATAGCGTTTTTCAAAAGCCAGTGAAGATATAGCGGTTTTTGAGGAAACGGTATCGATTCGCGGACGCGAATCAAAACAAAAGCATATTGTGATGAAGAGCAAAGGCCTCGCCAGTTTTACTGGCACGGACTTTTTGCAAATCACTAAAGACAAATCTCTGTGGTCCAGTGTTACTGCAGGCTATTGCTATGTCGCTCTCGCCCTCAACTAAGCGCCTCTAACAGCTGCTCTCGCGTAATCTTGTTTAACTCCGGGCCGGTTTTATCTGCATAATCCCCGAGCACCCGCGCCTGTCCCTGCTCCTTGCGCCGCAGGTTCCAGTGGATAATCTCGTCTACCTTGCAACCCAGAAGCGAGATCACATTCACTGTACCTTTTTGGCCAATTCGGTGAATTCGATCTACCGACTGCATCCAATGTTCGGCGTTCCAGGTCTTGTCAACATATACGGCGGTCTGCGCAGCGGTGAGAGTAATTCCCACCCCACCTGCTGCCGGCACCGCTACTAGGATTCTGGGCTCGTCTGATTCCTGAAAATTGCGCACAGTCCTTTCGCGATCAGATGCCGAAACCTCGCCACTAAACGGCGCCGTACCGTAAGCTTTATAACGTTCACAAAGCTCTGAAACGTTACCTAGATAGTTTGTCCAAACAACGATCTTTTGGCCCTGTTCATGCACCACCTCCTGAACGATCTCGTCAAGCTCGAGGAACTTAGCAGGTTCACCCTTCCACTCTGGGTCGATCAAACGCGGATTCGATGAAATTTGTACTGCTCTCAGATACTCCTCAAGGATATTGGTAATTTCGCGCACAAACTGCTCTCCTGAAATAGAGCGCATCCGCAGCATTAGACCTTCGCGGATTTCATTGTAACGCTCAAGTTGCGAACCGCTGAGCTCGACCTCGCGAATTGAGAAGGTCTTTGGCGGCAGGTTAACTACCTTCTCCTTGCGGCGCCGCAACATTATCTCGCGCACTCGGTGTATGCTCTCAGAGACCTCAGCATCGTGAAATTTCTTTACTGCGTATTGGCTATACTCCGTTCCAAGCTCGGCAACCTTTGCTAGCCATTTGTAGAAACTACGTCCGAATCTCTCTCCACCATCAAGGATACGCATCTGAGCCCAGAGATCCGAGACATCCTTAGGTGTTGGTGTGCCGCTTAGCAGCACACGTCGGTCACACCCCGGAGCTATCTGACTTAGTGCCTTAAAGGTTTTAGCACTTGGATTCTTAACCCGTTGCGATTCATCAAGACAGAGCAGCGTTCTCTTGGATGACACAAGCTTTTCAAGCTCTGGGGTTACATACTCTAAGCGTACACCTTCGTAATTAACAACGAGTATATCAGGTCGCACTGCTCCCTGTGTTACCATGCGCAGCGCCCAGGATTTCTCCGCCTTATCTCCGGCTAGCACCGACACATCCAGCTCCGGGAACCACATGCGAGCCTCGCGCGCCCAGTTTCGGGCTAACGAGTTCGGACACACAACCAACAACAGGTCAAACTTAAGGGTTGTGCGTAAACTAGCGTAGTACGAGAGCACCGAGAGGGTTTTTCCAAGCCCCATGTCATCTCCCAAAAAGGCATATGGAACCTCTTGCAACCACTGCACGGCGACCCGCTGGTGTGGAAAGAGTCTGGTAGCTGCCTCAGCAGTGAGTCCAGAAACCGCGCCAGGCTCTACATCTTCAAGTGCGCTGTAGTAGACACTGCGCTCCAGGAGCCTAGACCTCGTCCGCACATCTTTTGCTAATCGAATAAACGACGCGCTCTGAGTAATCCGCGGAAGTCCATGAAGCTCGCAGAGGTGTTCAAGCTCTGCAATCGCGATTGCAAGCTTTGAATCAGGGATCTCGATCTGCAGCACTGATCCCTCGTTAAGGTATGCAGCGCCTACAACCTCAGATAGCCTAGCGATAATCAGCGCTCGAACCTCACTATCTTCCGAAAGCGCCAAGGTCAGGGAGGCTCGGCCACTTTCAGCGATCTTCCAGAGAATCGGCACTTTAACCAGCTCAGCAGCCAGGTCATCCACCTCACCCGATGAATTCTGCAGCTCTTGAGCTAATTGCTGACGTTTCTGCTCGATCGCTTCGTGAACTTCCTTAGTAAACCATATAGGAAAGGGTATAGCTCCCAGGCGGCTGCTTAACTGGAGCAAGGCGCGCTCATCCAAGGTAAAGATCTCTCCCGGTTGACGTCTAACGCCGGGGAATGCCGCTTTAAACTGCTCGCTAGAAAAGAAGCAGGGCCTAAAGCTCGGCGGATCAGATTTAATACGAGTCACAAATGGTGTCAGCAGCGCCGCTGAGAGGTCATCCGCGCTATGACGAGTTGGCTCTTCCAAGATCGCCTTTCGAAGCGCACTTGAGCCACTCAAAGCCGCTCCAGCGCTACCATCTACTGCAAAGGCTACCTGTTTGTCGCGCAGCTTTTTAAGCAGATCCCCGATCTGCTCAACTGGGATGGTATACGCTGCGTCAAACTTTGAATATACCAACGCGCGGCTCCGTCTTATAAGTTTATGAGCAGTAGATCCAAACCGCGGAATACAACAGATTCTGCGTTTCTCGGGGCGAAACCTAAATACAATCTCAACTACTATCGCCGCTAAGACCTCTTCAGGCACCGAGAACGGATCGCGCCGGAGTTCAGCATGGGCATCAGCTGGGGCTATTGGGGAGACCTCGTGTGGCCCCAACCCATTGAGTAACATCTTTGTGGCGAACTCCGGGAGGGCTAACAGTCGCTCCAGAGCTTCAAGCGGAACGCTCCAACTCTTATCGTCGGGGTTGTAGCGCGCCCCAGAAAGCGCCTTTACCGCTTTTACGTTCTCAGGAGAGTACTGAAAATCAAGCACCAAACGATCTCCAGAGCGCATGAGGGATAGGATTGGGCCACTATTTCTCTGCCACTGGGATGCCTTAGTGCTAGACTTGGATGGTAAACGCTTCTTTGGCATAGGTTACTTTTATAATCGAGCAAATCAGCCGTATTGTTTCGCAGCCCTCTGAAGAGGTCTAATCTGCCTAGCAATCGTTCTTCCTTGAACCTAAATTCGGCCATTGCAGCTCTGAAAATGGCCCATATGACTAAAATCACTTTGTCTTTTGAATTTTCGGTGCTCACCCTGACGGTGC
>CAZZLV010000269.1:0-3373 GCA_964655155.1 uncultured Bdellovibrionales bacterium | reverse complement strand
TGATTTTAGCCAGATGCGCCGTTTTCGGGCCCGCAACTGCCGAATTTAGGTTTATTTATTACCAAGCAGTTGCAGAACTCGGCTGGCTATCTGAGTTGTCTGGGTAAAGAGCGCTACTTGAGTGCTTTGGAGTAGCTGAAGCCGCACCAGCTCTGCCGCCTCGCTAGCCATATCGACATCTCTAATGCGTGCCTCTGCCGTGATCAGCGTTTCTCTAGTATTCGATAGATTTGTGACCGCTGATGAGAGCCGTGCAGCTACAGCTCCCACCACTCCCCGCTGCCCACTGACCTGATCGAGTGCGCTCTGAATCGCAGAGTATGCTGTGCCCGAAGCCGAGACAGCATAGGCTGTTGTTGTACCGGTCAGTGAATAGGTAAGCGCCGCACCACTACCAAGCCCAAGAGATGAAAGGGTCGCTAGGGTCGAAGAGAGTGTGATGCGCGATGAAGCATCATTGGTTATCCCTACCTGTGCCACTATATCAGAGCTCTCCGAAAGGAGTTTGGTGCCGTTAAAGCTGACCCCCGCTGATATGCGGTTTATCTCGGAACCTAGCGCTGAGAACTCAACCTGCATCGCTGATCTCTGTGTAGTCGTGTAAGTTCCATTGGCCCCTTGTATCGCCAACTCAGACATGCGGCTAAGGAGATCGCCAACCTCGGCAAGAGCCTCATCGGTCACTGTAACGAGCGAAACGGCATCATTTGTATTCCTTAGCGCAACGTTCATCAGCCGCGCATCAAGCCGCAACTTATCAGCGATAAACAATCCAGCGGGATCATCACCAGCGCGGTTTATACGGCTGCCGGTCGATAAGCGCTCGATCGTTGATCCGAGCTCGGCCGACGTTTTAGTCATCCGCCCAGTAAGTTTGAGTGCTAGAAAATTACTGCCGGTAGAGATCGACATCGTGTCGGTTCCTCGCATCCAAGCTATTTACCTAAATTCTGCAGTTGCGGGACTGAAAATTCCCCCTCTACCTAAAATCACTTTGTCTTTTGAATTTTCGGTGTCTACCCTGATGCTTACCCTGCAAGTGCTAGGATTGCGCCTCCGAAAAGTTCAAAATACCTCGTGCTTTTTAGCACCTGCGCCATTCTGATCCGTCTTAACTGCAGTTTTTAGGATAGTGATTTGGAGCAAAAGCCTTGCCAGTTGTACTGGCACGGACTATCGCCAATCGCTATATTCCTCCTATAAAATACCTCGGATCTACTGAGACTAAACTTGAGCGGACAGTGACGCGATAGCCACTCGTAAAAGGCTCTTAAGCAGTTGCTATAGTGATTTGCAAAAGTCCGTTCCAGCAAAACTGGCAAGGTTTTTACCATAAACCACTATAGGTTGTTGTTTTGATTAGCGTCCGTCATTCGATAGCGGCTCCGCCACTAAGGTAAAGCGCTTTTGGGCGGTAATGCGGCAATTTACGATGTTACCCAGCTGAACCGTTGGGTAAGGGCGCTCAAAGTTAGCCATAAACCCCTGCGAAATTCGGCCCTGAAAGCACTCTTTCTGGTGCAAGTTATTGTTATCTACTAGAATCTCTGCTTCTCGACCGACCCAGGCTGCTAGCCTTTTAGCCATAATTTGCTCCTGCTTGGCTTGCAGGATCTTTAAGCGCTCTAGCTTCTCTTCCTGAGTGAGCGTCTCATTTATTTTAGCTGCAACCGTTCCGGGGCGCGCCGAAAAGGCAAATGAATAACTGTTATCAAATTGGACTATATCCATTACATCAAGGGTTTGCTCAAAATCTGCCTGAGTCTCGCCCGGGAAGCCGACGATAATATCTGTGGTTATCGCCATATCAGGAACGCGCGATTTAAGTCCCTCAATAATCGAGAGGTACTTGTCACGCCGATAGTTTCTATTCATCGCCTTAAGTATTGCATCACTTCCCGACTGCAGCGGCATATGAATATGTCTACACACCTTGGGATTCGATACCACGCAATCAATAAAATCTTGGCGCACCTCTTGAGGGTGTGGCGAGGTAAACCGTATCCTCTCGACCCCTTCGATGCGCGACACTCGTTCTAAAAGCTCCACGAACGATATGCGCGGTGAGAGATCTCTTCCATACGAATTGACTGTCTGACCAAGCAGCACGATCTCCCTGGTTCCGCGGTGCACAGCGATACGAACTTCGCGCTCGATCTCATCAATTGCTCGCGAAACTTCAGGCCCACGGGTAGTCGGCACGATGCAGTAGGTGCAGTTCTTGTTGCAACCACGGCTGATTGAGACAAACGCAGTGACGTGCTGCCTCTGTCCATTACGAGTTGGATCATTTTCAGCGAAACCAAGCGGCAGCTCCTCCCACTCCTCGCGATAATCAACTGCTGCTTGCGGCGGCGCTCCATTTTTCCGCAGTTGAATCAGCGACGGGACAAGTGAGAGGTTGTGGGTGCCGAACACGAAATCAACACCACGTCCGTTCTTGAGGATCCTTTCACCCTCCTGCTGCGCTACACACCCGCATACACCGACCATCATTCCAGGTCGCTCTGATTTAATACCCTTTAACTCACCAAGAACGCTGTAGAGCTTCTGCTCGGCTTTATCCCGAATACTGCAGGTATTCACAAGCACTAGATCTGCCTTCTCGGGTGCATCAACCGGCTGATAATCCCTTTCAAGGATCTTGTAGAGCTTCTGCGTGTCGTACTCATTCATCTGACAGCCGAAGGTGCGTATGTAGACCCCCTGTTTGGGCTCACTTATCGCTGCCATTGGCTGCTCTTTAGGGGCATCTGTCATCTTTGGCCGTTATTAAATTGATTCTTAAGCTGTTTCTAACGCTGTATTTTCAGACTTTTATCCCTTTAAATCAAGGGTAATCGGGCTAAAAGGATGACTGCAAATTCGGAATCAAGTACCCTAACGGAATGAAAAATCACACCAAATACCGCGCCTATCAGGATGCCTTTGGTGATCCTGGCATCAGAAATTGCGGATAGTATAGTCGGTTACTAAACACCCTGGGCGCCCGAGGAAATAATGACGAGTGTTTCGCCAATCAACGGGGGACGAGGAGGTAGTCGGAGCCATTTTTCACCACCCTGCTAGACCGAATATTACACGAAAGTGCGATATTCGGGCTAGCAAGTGCAAGGAAGCACTTGCAAATTCCGAAGCGCAGCGGAGGAATTTGGAGCCTACAGTTTGTGTGGGCACTATGGGTCCCATACAAACTGTAGGCGATGAAGAAAGAGGCCTTGGATGGCCTCTTTCTGACCATTTTTCACGGCGAGCGCAACGGTTCTTCTTGAAGAAATGATGTCTGACTCAATTCGCCAGCTAGAGAAGCTATTCCCTAGCGAGTGGCAACAAATAGTTGTTGCAGCCTATGCGCGATTGGTTCACCAGAGCC
>CAZZLV010000268.1:0-3399 GCA_964655155.1 uncultured Bdellovibrionales bacterium | reverse complement strand
CTTGAAATTTACCGATGGCCCCGGGGCTTGTCGTCTCTCGTTGGAGCGAGTACTCGACGCTATTATTTCACGGTCCTCAATGTCGATCGTAACATAGCAATCAACGCTATGCTTCTTTAGTCAGCCCCATTGTTTATACTGGAGGAACTTGTGAGTATTCCGGTGTCTGAAAATGGGCTGTGAGCTCAACGGGCTTCGTGTTTCTACGACACAAGTAGATTCCTTATTTAAGGAGAACGAAAATGGTGCAGGTGGCCAAAAGCACACAGGATTTTGAACTTTTCTTAAGGCTTGAACCCTGGCACCGTCAGGGTGAGCACCGGAAATTCAAAATACAAAGTGATTTTAGTCAGATGCGCCATTTTTAGACCCGCAAGTTTATTTCTCCAGCAAATCACGTCGCCTGCGTGCCCAGCCATCTTTATTCACCTGTGCGGCGCGACCTAATGCCAGCGCATCTTCTGGCACATCCTGCGTAACGACTGAACCCGCTGCAACAAGCGATCCATCGCCAAGCTTAACTGGAGCTACCAGACATGAGTTGCTTCCAACAAATACATTACGGCCTATCGTTGTCTTTGATTTCTTGTAGCCATCGTAATTGCAGGTAATAGTTCCTGCGCCGATGTTTGAGCCTTCACCGATGCTGCAATCACCGAGATATGTAAGGTGCGAAGCTTTAACGCCATCCCCTAGGTTGGCATTCTTTACCTCTACAAAGTTGCCTATACGCACACCTTTTCCGAGTATCGATCCTGGCCGCACATGTGCAAAGGGGCCAACAGTAGCCTCTTCGCCGATCGTTGCTCCCTCAATTCGAGATCCGAGCCGGATCTCGGCGCGCTCGTGCACTATCGTATCTATGATCAGCGTTGACCCTTCAACGATAACACCGGCTCGGATAGAAGTTGCTCCCCGTAGCTGGACACCTGGGCCAATTTTAGCGCCGGGTGCCACTGTCACCGAGGCATCGATCTCGCATGAGCGTGGATCAACAAAGTGTACGCCGGCTGATTGCAATTCGGCTATCTGCCTTGCTGCAAGCACAGAGTTTACAAAGTGCAGATCGGCTAAGTCGTTCACGCCAGCAGCTTCTTTTGGATCGCCTAGAGGAAATGCTGTTACTCGCTGACCCTCCTTCACGGCCTTCTCAACTATATCAGTCAGGTAGTACTCTTTCTGTGCGTTGTTGTTTTCGAGCGACTCAAGAGATGGCTTAAGGAAGGCTGAATCAACCACGTAAACACCTGAGTTTACCTCTGAGATTAATAGCTCCTCAGGATTGCAATCTTTGGCCTCTGTAATGCGAGCTACTTTTCCATCTGCATCTCGTACGATACGACCGTAGCCATTCGGCGGAGGAGCATTAAATGAGAGCATCGTTAATGTCGACTGCTTAAAAGCGTGGTAACTGACAAGGTGGCTAAGTGTCTCCGGAGTAAACAGCGGATGGTCTGCGTACGAGAGCACAACACTTCCGTTGCAGCCTATAAGATTTGGCAACGCACACCGTACGGCGTGTCCTGTACCTAGCTGCTGCTCTTGATAAGCAAACTCTATTGAGAGACCTTTAGCCGCAGGAGTGTTGGCGATGTGTTGTTCGACCAGCTCACGTTTGTGACCGACAACGATAACGGTCTTCTCAGGCTTTAATACCGCAAGTCCTGAGAGAACTAGATCAAGCAGAGCACCTTGACGAGTCTGCGTGATCGCTTTTGGCGGCGTACTAGAGATATCGCCTCCGAGGCGTTTACCTAGTCCAGCGGCGAGGATAACACAGAAGATCTTTTCCATAGCCTTGCAAGTATGTCACAGCGAATAGACTCATGCCAATTATCCTAAAAACGGCAGTTGCGGGTCTGAAAATAGGGTAGCTCGCCACTTTAAGACAATCGGAGCGTTTCTAATCCGTATTTTTCACGAAGCTCGCTGCGCTCGCCGTGAAAAATGCTCCAAATTCCTCCGCTGCGCTTCGGAATTTGCAAGTGCTTCCTTGTACATGCTCGCCCGAATCTTGCACTTTTGTGCAATATTCGGGCTAAAGTATAGGGCGTCGCAGTTCTCTCTATCTCTAAGAGGCCAAAAATGTGCGGAAGTTACAGAGATAATTAAGTTAAACTTGATCTGCCCGCACATTTTTATCCTTTTCGAAACTTCCCACGTTTCTAAGTAGATAGCGGGAGAACTGCGATGCCCTAGCTAAAGTACTCGCATCGATTGCTATCTGATAAAAACTCTACCGTGAGCGAAGGCTAGCTGCTTGGGGAGGGGTAGTTTTAGCTATTACGCCTAGAGGCAGTCATAGTTGTCAAATCGGTAGTAGAATCAAAGATCCGATTCGCGGCGACCTGCAGAGGATCTGCATTAGGGGGTAACCTGAAGTGATAACCTGACTCAGGTATTCTTGAAAGGGCCACTCTGCAGTGAGTTGGAAGAGGTGTTATTTCAAAAAAGATTTGTTGGCCGAAAGAAACTTGCTCCCGAGATATTGATGAAATGCGGGGTCCAATTTGCATCTGAAACTGACGTGCAGTAGTTTCGGAGGAGCAAAAAACTCTGCCTAAATTATTTGCGGCAGAACTCAATGCAATGCCATTACTGCTAGCGAGCGCTGTTTCCAAATCACTGATAAGAGCAGCTCTCCGACCCAATAGCACATCAAAAACAGCTTGTTTATCGTTATCAGTGACCTCAGCTGCGAAAGGTGTTTTTGGGTTGCATTTCAGCAAGGTTTCACCGACAGTTTTTTTCACTACCAGGACATTATTGCTTGGAAAATTATTCGGGGTGAATATATCACCTTGAAAAGCTATTCGCAGTGCTTGCCAAATTTTATTTGCATGCTCATTAGAAACGAGCCGGATTAGGCAATCGCCTTTCTGGGTGAATACCAGCGCTCCGCGATTAGCAATATGTTCCCTTGCAGCAGTTTCCGACCAGTAACCACCTGCTTCAGCGTGTTGGGCGACAGCATCGGATATGTCCTTAATCTCTGAGCCCGCATTTCCTGCTCGATTGCCACTAAAAAATCTGCAGTAAGCTCGCTCCCCCATAAATACACCTTCAAATAACGCAAGTGGCCCTTATCCGAACACTGAAAAAATTACCACTAACCCGCAGCAATTTAACAGCCCCACTATTTTGCGCCATGGTGCGACTATAAGGCGCGACTATAAGGCGCGACTATCTGCCGCAATCAATGGTTGCGGTAGTTAAGAACCGCATTAGCGTCGCAAATAAACTCTGCTTCGTCCATTATTATCATCCCCTAAAAAAATTCTCTATCTCCCAGTAGTATTTAAAAACACCAGCAGCGCACCTTAAGTCAGTTTCAAACCATTACGATCATAAACAGACTACCTATAAGCCACCTTAAAGCGCAGCGCTCAAATCCTTTAG
>CAZZLV010000267.1:0-3441 GCA_964655155.1 uncultured Bdellovibrionales bacterium | reverse complement strand
CGATAGCGTTTTCCAAAAGCCGCTATATCGCTACGGACTTTTGAAAAACGCTATAAATTCGGCAGTTAAGGAGAACGAAAATGGCGCAGGTGGCTAAAAGCACCAAGGATTTTGAAATTTTCGGAGGCTTGAACCCTAGCACCGTCAAGGTGAGCACTGAAAATTACAAAGACAAAGCTATTTTTGACAGATGCGCCGTTCTCAGACACGCAGGTTCAATTGCTAGCCGCTTCGAATGTGTTGTGCGTGCCATCCGATTCTGCCGGAGAACGGCGATTGGACCACCAATACATAAACGCCAACCACACTAACGGAGCAAAAACCAAGGACTTAACAAAAAGGTAAATCACAAAGGTCTCAAAGATAAAATCGTGCGTAGTCATAGCTCCTGCCTTTTTATCGCGACTTTTATCTAAAGGGAAGGTGCAAGCCTCTTACTTCTATCCGCTCAGAGTGATAAAATGCTGCAAGATAAAAACGGCAGTTAGGGAGGATGAAAATTGTTCAGATGGCTAAAAGCACGAAGTATTTTGAACTTTACGGGGGCTAGAACCCTAGCACTGTCAGGGTGAGCGTTCGAATGAGCTCACGCCGAAGTCACCGAAAATTCAAAATACTTAGTGCTTTTGGCCATCTGCACCATTTTCATCCGCCTTAACTGCCGAATTTAGGTTTAATCAAGCGTCTAGGATGGTCTGATAACCATCTGATTCTATAGGAAATTTAAGTTTTTGCTTGGACCAGTGACGAGCCTTACAGGGGGTGCTCTTCGGATAATTTTCGTCTATACTCCTCTGGCTTTGATTTAAGGACGTTGGTGCCATGGTAGTAAATATTGTGTCAGTAGCACGCCGACTCGGTTCTTCGGTGATAAAAGCTGCAGAGATTGAGGCTCTCTTTGAGCGAGAGCCTGGCACGATTCTTGGCCTATCAGGAGTTTCGCAGCTTCACAAAATCAGCCCGGATGAGGATCTTGTATCGTTATCAGCGGAAGCTTGCCGGGATGCTCTGTCAAAGGTAGAGCTACCACTATCTAAAGTGACCGGTCTCTTCACCTCCTGCAATCCAACTACCGATTATCTGATGCCTTCCCTTGCTCCACTAGTTGCAGCTAAGCTCGGACTCTCGCATCTTCTGGCAATTAACATCGGTATGGGCTGCGCAGGGGGAGTGCAAGCATTACAAGCGGCCTACAACCAACTCGCTGTAGACTCATTGGCGGGCAAGACTAGCTATTACCTAGTTGTTGCTGGAGACCACACCAGTCGAATGCTCGATAAATCGAGTTGGAAGACAGCGATACTTTTTAGCGATGGAGTAGCTGCGGCTGTGGTCACTAATGACTCAACGATCACCGGCGGTTTCTCTGTTGAGCGCGTTGCATCAGAAACATATGCTGGTGAAAGCGTCTGTGTTATCAATCTCCCCAACGCTCTTGCCCAGGTAGAAGGGCTCGAGCGCTCGGCATACCAACTACACATGCGCGGACGGGGAGTATTTGAGTTTGGCACTCGGATTGCTCCGCGGGTTAGAGTGCTTTCAGGTCTCGACTGCTTCGACGATGTATACATCATACCGCACCAAGCGAACATACGGATGCTCAATGAATTAGTGCCAGCTTTTGAGGTACGGCCTGAACAGCTTTATACAGATGGAATTACCAGAATTGGCAACATCTCTGGCGCGGCATGCTTCCTGGGATTAGAGGATGTAATCGAAACGCCAACTTTACTCAATGAAGCAACAACGGTGTTACTTTGCGCGTTTGGGGCTGAACTTCAAGTAGCAGCAGCGGTACTCAAAGCGCGCAGGAGGAAGGATTAGGGCATCGCAGGCCTCCCGCTATGTACTTAGAAAAGTGGGAAGTTTCAAAAAGGATGAACTGGGCGGTTAGATGAAGTTTAACCTAACCTATATGCGGCAGGTGCGGGTCTGAGTAAACAGCGTCTTTTGATTGTTCGGTGAACACCTTGACGGTGCCAGGGTTCAAGCTTCCGAAAAGTTCAAAATCCTTCGCGCTTTTAGCCATCTGCACCATTTTAATACGCCTTAACTGCTGGATTTAGGCTTGATTATTTCGGAAGATCCCGCGCATTTTTGGCCTCATATAGATAGAGAGAACTGCGACGCCTCGAAGAAAGATTTGGGGTTGCATCAGTAGCGGTACAGAGAGCATCCTACCTCTGGTTAGGCCCAGCCCCATCAGAACATTGTTTACCCCAATCGATTAGTAGCCAACTGCATGAGCATAAATATTTCAGTAGTCATTCCGTGCTTAAACGAGCAGGGAAACATCGAAGCGCTCATGACCAGGATCGCGTCCGAGCTCACTGGCAAATTTAATTTCGAGACTATTTTTGTCGACGACGGAAGCACCGACCAGACACTAGAGGTCCTGCGCAGTCTTAGTTGTAAATATCCAGAACTCAAATATGTATCACTCTCTCGCAATTTCGGCCATCAGCAAGCACTCAAGGCAGGTCTCGATAGGGCTTCAGGTGAGTGCGTCATCATGATGGACGCAGATCTACAACACCCACCTGCGTTGCTTGGCCAGTTAATAGAAAAGTGGCGGCAGGGGTTTGATATCGTCTACACGGTAAGACAAGCCAACCTAAAACTCTCCCTGTTTAAGCGCGTTTCTTCGAGATTGTTCTACAGAGTTATTAACTGCCTTACTGAGCATCCGATAGAAGAGGGGGCAGCAGACTTTCGTCTTATTGATCGTCGCGTTGCTTCAATTATCTCCTCGATGAACGATCCCTTCCTATTTTTGCGTGGACTTATCCCCTGGCTCGGGTTCAGGCAGTGTTCGATAGCGTACGATCCTGACACGCGCTTTTCGGGTCAGAGCAAATACTCCCTGATTCGCATGGCGCGGCTAGCCTTGCATGGCGTTACTTCATTTAGCGTGCGACCACTACGGATGGCAACGGTTTTTGGTATAGTGATTTCGTGTATTGCATTTGCGTATTTAATATACGCGCTTCTATCATTTTTCGTCTTTGACATCTCACTGCCAGGCTGGTCCTCAATAGTATCAAGCATCCTGCTTCTCGGTGGAATTCAGCTAATTATGCTCGGCATAATCGGTGAATACCTCGGGATGCTCTATATCCAGTCTAAACAACGTCCGACCTATATAGTGCGCGAAACTAGCAAGGAGCTGTAGGACAATGCACGCCGCTAATGTCCGCCATAAGCTATAGTGATTTGCAAAGGTCCGTGCCAGTAAAACTGGCAAGGCTTTTGCCGTAGACCACACGATAGGTTGTCATTTTTATTCGCGTTCGCGAATCGATAGCGTTTTACAAGAGCCGTTATATCGCTAAGGACCTTTGAACCTAAATTCGGCAGTTGCGGGTCCGAAAACGGCGCATCTGGCTCAAATCACTGCGGCTTTTGAATTTTCGGTGCTCACCCTGACGGTGCCAGGGTTGC
>CAZZLV010000266.1:0-3485 GCA_964655155.1 uncultured Bdellovibrionales bacterium | reverse complement strand
ATTCAAAAGACAAAGTGATTTTAGCCAGATGCGCCGTTTTTGGGCCCGCAACTGCTGAATTTAGGTTCATGAATCCTGCCACTGCGAGCGCCGACAATGGCGCTTTTTCGGTCCAAAAACTATTTTCCGACTGGAATGTATCTCGATACGATTACGCCCGAAAAATAAACCCTGCGCGAGTGATCTTTTCAAAAATCACTCGCGCAGGGTTTACAATAAAAAACCCAAGCACCGTAAAGGTGCTTGGGCCGCGAACTTCTGTGGTCGGTGTAAACGGTTGTGGTTCTAATATCGAACCTTAGTTAGCATTAGGGCCACAATCACCGGCTATCTCTCGTTGTTTCTCCAGCGGGCCGCCGGTACTGCTTGGTTGCCCAAAACAGATTTTTACACTGAAAGCTTTGTGATCCGGTTTCTTTGTTCCGATCCACACAGCCGCTCTCACAGTGTCCGTGTTAAAACACGATAGCAGTCGCAGCGCATTTAAATAATGATCCTGATTAGTAAGCGAGCGATATTTATCGCAGTTTCCCAGCCGCAGCATAAACTCGTGCTGGCGGGGTGCGTAGGTTCCAAACCAGTCCGAACCACGAAAGCATCTTGAGGATGTAATGCGACACATCGATCTCCCACCAGTAGAATCCTTGGCGCTCCGAGCCTGGATAGTAATGATGGTTGTTATGCCATCCCTCACCAAGAGTTATCAGAGCGAGGAGCCAGTGGTTCTTGCTGTGATCGCTAGATGGAAATCTGCGCTTGCCGATCAGGTGCGTGAAGGAATTTATGCAAAAAGTTCCGTGATACAGCAACACTGTGCTGATAAAGAAACCCCATACAAGCATCTGCCATCCATTCGTACCCAGGGCAGGATATGCGCTCTCCAGCCAAACACCGAGAAAGAAACAAGCAACAGCGAGCACGATTGGTGGAACAACGTTAAAGCGTTCAAGCAGACGTAACTCTGGAAATTTAAGCAGATCTTTAACCAGCTCAAGGCGTGGCTCGATGAATTGCGAGCTTAATACCCATCCAACGTGAGCAAAGTAGATCCCCGAGATAATCGGCGAGTGGATGTCTTCAGGTGTATCTGAGTGGCGGTGATGGTGGCGGTGGTGCGATGCCCACCAGATCGGGCCTTTCTGTGCCGCAGTAGCGCCGAGTAGGGCCAAGCAGAACTGGAACGCGCGGCTAGTATCGTATGAGCGGTGCGAAAAATAGCGATGGTAGACCCCGGTGATGGCGAACATACGAACAATATATAGAGCTACGCATACCGCTACAGCTATCCAGCTCACTCCTACCCAGAGGGCTGCTAAGCAGGCGATGTGTACTGCCCAGAACACCCCCTGCTTCAGGAGGTTAATCCAGTTAAAGTCATCTTTAACAATTACATCGCCGTGGTACATGATCGCCTTATAGCTTAATACGTATTGCCCTAATATGGTGCCATGTTCGTGATCCCTGAACAAGAAGGGGGCTGTAAAATTTAGCTTGAGACATATCGAGTAATTGCAGTGACTTTGCTTCTTATCCGTATTTAGGGATGGCTCGCCGGGGCAAATCGGCGTACCAAGCACCGGGAAGTGCGGGCCTTTTTAGAAGGTTGTTCGCGAGAAGTAAGGGCTAGGCTACATCTTGCGCTTGTACCCGCTGAGCACGCATCCAGAGGCTTTCGATATCGTACACACTACGAACGGGTTCATAGAATATGTGCACTACCACATCGCCACAGTCCACAAGAACCCACTGTCCGTCCTCATATCCTTCAACTGATAGCGGCTTAACTCCGGAGCGGCACAGCTCTTCAATAACTCGGTTTGTTATTCCCTGTACCTGGCGGTCTGAACGACCTGACACAACAACAAAGTAGTCCGCAATATCCGACATTGAGTGAACGTCGAGGATCGTAGTCTCCTGTCCCTTCACTTCCTCACAGGCCTTCACGATTCGCTTTACTACAGCTAGCGAATCAGCGTCATCCTTTACAACCAATGCGAGGTTATCTTTCATAGTGTGCGGCATCCTCCGTAGTTTCTAGGCGTGTTAGTTTTTGCCAGTGCAAATTTACAAATTGAAAAGTTATTAAGGCCCACGTGAATGGGGGCGATCGAGTTGTATATAATACCTGAAAGGCTGCTCAAAGTCAGAGTCTTAACAATAGCTAAGCTAAGGGGAAAGTGAGTGATTTTAGCTTTTGTGGGTGATACTATTAAAGGTAACAAGTGAGAGATTTTTAAGCCCAAGGCAACCAGCAGCCAAAAAGAGGTGGCTAAAAGCTCTAGCGATTTTCTAAAGCACCTGGTTCCTATAAGTGCTCCAAATCTACATCAGCGTTATTGCTGACTAACTTTAAGATGATGGTAGCACACAGAAGGTCTCAATGACAATTGAAATCCTTAAAACCGGAGTAATACTGATGGTTTACATAGCGTTTCTAGGATCGTTGTTAAAGCCACCAGTTGAAATCGTTAGTGGCTGAAGATGTTGGGCTGATCTCGATGATGCCCGAGACCGATGGTTCCAGAGGGTTTGAGTAGGATTGGCAGAGCGTCTATAGTGCTGAAGAACCCTGGCACCGTCAGGATGCGCACCGAAAATTCAAAAGACAAAGTGATTTTAGTTAGCTGCGCCATTTTCAGACATGCAACTGCCGAATTTAGGTTTATTGTTTTTAGCCCGCCTCCGCGGGCTATTACTAATCCTCCACTTGGTCGTTTGTCTGGTATCCAAGCGAAAGATTAGTAATTGGCGGTATACCTCTTCGGAGTTTATGAGAACCTCACTTTCAACCCTTTGCTATGTTTTTATTCTTGCAGTAGTGGCGGTCGGCTGCGCTGGTAATACCGACGATAACTCAACTAATTTGCGATTTTTAAATGCAGTAGTCGGAGTGGGTGATGTTGATATGTTGGTGGATTCCGACGAATATCTTGAGAATATTGCCTATCTGGAGAGTACCGCGTATTTGGAATTCGACACTCAGCCGCATCTACTTCAAATAACACCGTCTAACTCTCTCACTCCGATCGATGCTGAGCGCGTATCTTTGCAGGATGATGTTGATTACACATACATCGCCTGTGGTAACTCAAGCGATCCAGAGGCTATACTGCTTGAAGATGATAACGAACCCGCTGGTGAGGGAAGTTTTCGAGCGCGGATTATCAACGTTTTTAAGGGGGTGCGTGGATTTGATGTTTTTATTACCACCAACGCAGATGATGTAGATGGTTTGTTGCCGACGGCCGAGCAGGTCGGCTTTAAAGCGGCAACTGGATATCGTGCCGGCCGTTCGGGTGTTTACGATATCGTAGTCCGCAATAGCTCAACTCAGACGATTGAGGCGACATATCGTGGCCAGGAGTTTAAGGCTGAGAGCGTTTACTCAGTCATTCTTGTGGCTAACCTAAGCCGCCCGTCTCAGGTGGATGTTCTGGTTCTCACCGATCGCCAGGAGAATTCTTAGTGGCGCTTGGCTTAAAAAA
>CAZZLV010000265.1:0-3500 GCA_964655155.1 uncultured Bdellovibrionales bacterium | reverse complement strand
GGTACGACCACGTTTACGTGCACGTGCATGTTCACGTCCGGAAACGCCAATTCTAACCACTCGCTTCCACGAAGAGCCAACAAAGTGATTTAGACAGATGCGCCGTTTTCGGGCCCGCAACTACCTAATTTAGGTTCAAAGGACAAAGTGATTTTAGTCATATGCGCTATTTTCATCCTCCTTAACTGCCGAATTTAGGCTAATTTTTCAGTGTCCGGCACGCCGGTAGAAAATTCCGAAGCGCAGTGGAGGAATTTGGAGCCTGCAGTTTGTGTGGGGACTATGGTTCCCACTCAAACTGTAGTCGGGTTAGTACCCTTGCGAGATCGCCTGGCCATCCATCTCTTTGGGCCGAGCGATACCGAAATTATCAAGGATAGTTGGAGCCATATCCCATAAGCCAGGCTTTGGATGATTCCATGACTTATTGGAAAGCAACATCCCCGGCACCACGGCGGGATCCATACAGTGGTCGGCTGACCAGAGGTTTGTACGATCACCAACTAGCTCCGGCGGAATCTTTCCGAGCACCGTTTCGTCTGAGCTGCGATAGCTGCGCTGGTAGCCAACGACTATGTCAGGAGCAAGCTCAACAAATGGCCCAGAGTAGAGCGCGCGCGAGTTGTAGGCCTCGGTAATAATCGGAGCGCCGTTTCTTGGATCTCTCACAGAGGGGAGCTTTAGAGCGAGCTCGGTTTGCAATCGTGATACATCCTCTGGTTTAACCGAACCAAATTTATCGCGCCCCTCAATGTTAATATATAAACCATTAATCCCCAGTCCATAGGCTTTAGTGCGTGACCAATCAACGTGCTGGAAGAACTCCCCTTGGCCAATTTTAGATTCGTCTGTCAGCGCTAGGTAGCCCTCACGATAGAGCCACGTATTAAGATTAAATTCACGGGTAAATGGAGCAAACCCATGGTCACTTAGTGCATAAAGCGTAGTCTGCGAGTCAATCTTCTCCATAGCACGACCGAGAGCTACGTCCATGCGCTGATAGAATCCTCGGACAGCGTTCTTAACAGCAGAGCTGGCCTCGGGGCGATATAGTGGATGTGCAGGATCCATAGTTCGCAGGAGCATGTGACAGTTCTGGTCGATACTTGAAAAGTAGAAGAAGAACACACCTTCGTTAAAACGGGCTAGCTCGTACTCAAACATCCGCATGTTTTCATCGAGTACCAGATGCGCCTGGGTAAGGTATTCGTCATCTGAAAGGATTCCTTCGCTCAAGGCTTTTTGGTCAGCTGGAAAACCCTGTGTGTAAAAGCGCCCAACTGCCTGTGAGAGTTCACGCGAGTAGCTTAAAGGGCTACAGATCGGCAGTGATGGCTCCATCGGATCGATGTTAATCGGTGATATGTAAATCTTCAGTCGTGGGTGTACCTCCTTGATATAGATCCGTATCATCCCACCTACCGAAGCAAACATCGGCATTAACGGAAAAGATAGTGGAATCCACTCAGACCACTCGCCCTGCTTTAGGATTAGCTCATGGCTCTGGAGCGAGATCTTCACCACTTGCTCATACGGATCGCGTCGAATCGTTAGATCGATCGTCGATGCGGCACGATCTGCTCTTAATGAATTTTTGGGCCCCTCAATCGTCGCCGTATATACGTGATTCATCGCAGAAACTTTGACTACTCGTGTGCCGCTTAGAGTATCAGCGTTCTCTACCGTTGAATCTGTAACGTATGTGCATGTACCGTATGAGCCCAACAAGTCAGGGGTTCCCATACCGCTTAGCGCCTTGACCTCGCTCGGAGCTATAGGGAAATTAGCTGGTATCTGCACAATGGTGCTGGGGATATCGTGATCAGCTAGGATATTCCAGAACGCTGGCCCCTTGCGCATCAGCTCAACTCGCCCTGAGCTTAGTGGTATCGTCCAGGGGCCAACCTTAAGCTCGCTTGTTGAGTCAAATGATCGTGACGTTGACATGTACGGTGTAAATGAGCTGGGGTCTCGGTGAATAAAGTCGTAGATCCCATGTCCGCCAGGATTGCACCCGGTGATAAAGCTTGACCAGGCAACAGGGCTATGTGGAGGCATGGTGGTTTGCAGATCGCCGAATTTGCCCGATCCGATAAGCTTTTTAAAGTTCGGCAGCACTCCTTCGGACACAAAGCGCCGAACAAGTCCCGGATCCATTCCGTCCATTCCAAGCACCAGCACCTTATTTGATATCTTCGGATTGCGTAAGTATGGAAAGCCGGGCGTGGGATTGCGCTTACCTAAACCTGTAGAGCTAGCTGTTGCAGATCCGATCGCGGAAGTAGAACTCGTGGCCGACAGCGGCTTTATTTTGCAAGCCGCTGCTGTCGCCGCGAGGCCAGCAACGATACGGGAGCTCTGTCGGATGAACTGCCGTCGGCTGACCCCTTTGGTGTTCTTGGTGTGTACCACTATTTAATCCGCCCCTCCACATGAAACACCTCAAATACCTTGTCGTGAATAATCGGGCCGTGGCCGAAGTAGCCATCTTCACCGAAGCACTCCCCGTGGTCAGCGGTTACTATGATGTGGGTATTGCGAGGCACTTTTTCATAGAGCTTTTCGAACAATCTGTCGAGGTACTCGATATTCGTACGCTGCTTCTCTTTGAGAGCTAGCATCTGATCCATATTGAAGAAGTCTTCGTCGCTCTTCTCACAATTTTGTGCGCCCTCGTTCGCTACAAGGTCATCCATGTGTTTGAATACTCCGTGCACACCTGAGATCCGCGGTAAGTGCTCGCCACTCTCACCAGGAAGTGTGTATGGGTAGTGCGTTTCGCCAACGTTTAATAGATAGAACGATGGCTTCTCAGGATCAAATATAAGCTGATCTATCATCGCGCTAAAGTCATTGTGAGACTTCATAAGTTGGTAGCGGTCAAAGTGGTTGTTAATAGCTGTTGTTTGGTTTAACACCGGCATCGAAACCAAGCCATTCGTTGAGTAGCCGTTCTCCTTTAAAAATCCCGGTAGAGACAGCTTGGGAACAAAACCCTTAAACGAGATATCTGGAATCCCTAAACGATCGCTCCAGTGAACGAAATCTTTTTTGTAAACCTCGGAAGCAAAAACTCCTTTAGGCGAAGTGTGCGGCGAGACCCCCATCATGTACACATGGTGCGAAGGAACTGTCCATGTGGCATACGAATAGCATCGGTGAGCCTCTCCGAGCCTTCGGATGTTGGGGGTTTTGGCCGCTATAAACGTATCAAATCGGCAGCTATCAAAAACTATAAAGAGTAGATTGTTTCTCATATTTTGACTTTAAGTGATTTTATAGCGCTTTTCAAAAGTCTGTAGTGATAATGCGGCTTTTGGAAAAAGCTATCGATTCGCGGACGCGAATCAAAACAACAACCTATAGTGATTTACGGCAAAAGCCTTGCCAGTTTTACTGGCACGGACATTTGCAGATCACTATAGTCAGATGCGCCATTTTCAGCCCCGCAACTGCCGAATTTAGGATTATCCTAAATTCGGCAGTTAAGGAGGATGAAA
>CAZZLV010000264.1:0-3516 GCA_964655155.1 uncultured Bdellovibrionales bacterium | reverse complement strand
TTCGAAACTTCCAACGTTTCTAAGTAGATAGCGGGAGAACTGCGATGCCCTACCTGTAGAGATTGTTGTATCCAGTATTTTCAATAGTTTATGCGTATTTTAGTCCCATCAAAGCTAGGATAAAAGGCCAGCTATCAAGGAGCTGCCCAAAAGCGCCGACTCACTTCACGTGGGTGATGGGCAGGATTAAGCGTTTATCCTAAAAAAGAGCAGTTAAGGTGAGCCAAAATGGTGCAGGTGGTTAAAAGAACGATGGATTTTAAACTTTTCGGAGGCGCGCCCCTGGCACAGTCAGGGGGAGCACCGAAACATTCAAAATACTTCGTGCTTTTAGCCATCTGCACCATTTTCATCCTCCTTAACTGCCGAATTTAGGTTGAATATTTCTTTTAAAGTTAGGAAACAACAGAGATATGTTTGACCAAGGAATCGGAGTTGCTGCTGATGGAATTACTGAAGGGCGGATGCTAGGTCTCTGGTACGACCCTGAGCGCCTGCTTATTGAGGGTATCTACTGCGATGAGGTCACGGCTTACAGGGCTCGACGTCGGTGGATAGAGGCGCTCAAGGTGCACTTTCTACTCGAGGATGGAGTCGATTTTTCCCTTAAGGTTAGGCTACTGCGAGGTAATCATAACTTCAAAGTTCAGTGCAGATTTATCACTGCGTGTGGGCGATACGCATTCTGGCGGCTCACTCACCATCAGGCACTTGAAGTGCAGTGTATCCTTGAGACGGCGCATTTAGCGCGAACTCTCTGCTCCGTTGGTGTGGATGCTTTTGCAGATGAGGCGGATTTAGCCTTAGACGAAGAGAGTATAGAGCAGCGGGGTCAGAAGCAGAGAGAGGTTGCAACCGACCGCACCTGGAATCGAGCCGTGAGGACAATCCAGCATCTAGCTCATAAAATAGTCGGATTGACCAGAGGCAGCTCTCGCGCAGAAAATGGGTGCAGAGAGAAGAGTCTGTGGCACGAGTAAATCCAGAGGGAGGCTTTATCATCGCTGCTGGTGAGGTGGGCGCCTTTTCGGTGTGTCCAAAGGCGTGGTACCTGGTGTGGCATACCTCAGGTAAACGCGGAGAAGGTAGCGCTAATAGTAGGCTCGGACAGAGTCTCCATAGCGATTGGTCTGGGTTTTTTGAAGACTCGCTCCGTCTCATTACTTGGATCCGTTACCTAGCTGTATTGGCTTGTTTCATGCTCTTAGTCTTTATGGTGATTAGCTCGTCGCGGGCGGCTATTCATGAGATCTTTCAGCTTTCGTACAGAAATCTTGGGTTGCAGGTGGTGTTGCTTCTGGGAGTGAGTTTGTGGCTGATGCGGTCCTTTGGTAGAGAAGCCTCGCGTAAGCGAGAGGCTTCAGGTTTTTCTCAGTCTGAGGTTGCGCTGGCAATAGATGGTGGGACGCTCTTGCCAGAGAGAGAGTACATCTCTGCAAAGCAGGGATTGGCCGGACGGCCTGATGCGCTGGTAAAGGAGCTCAACTATGTTATTCCGGTTGAGCGTAAGCCGCTGGCCAAGAAGTTGCGAGATCGCTATGTGGCGCAGCTGTTAGTGTATATGAGGTTAGTCGAGGAATTTGAGGGGATTCGCCCACCGCACGGGTATCTACTGCTTGGTCCAACGTGTCGCCGGATCAAGGTGATAAATTCAGAGTCCAAGCAACAGTGGGTAGACTCACTAATCCGCGAGATGCGCGGAATTTTAGAAGGTGCAGAGCCACGTGCCCTACCACACGAAAAAAAATGCTCTAAATGTGATGTGCGCGAGAGGTGTGATTCTAGAGCTACACCGCGCGAGTGACTTTTGAAAAAAAACAACCGGAATAGAGGGCTAATCGCAGTACTCCTTCAACTGTACCCCCACAGTTATAGACGAGCCGCGCAGGAAGTCCTGCGTAAGCATTCTCTTCTTGCCCTCTGCTTGAACCTCCTCAATCCGTAGGTTGCCTAAACCACAGCTGATAACCAGAGTGTCTGACAGCGCCTGCACGACTACACCGGGTGCTGATTGAGATTCCATGTTGAGGTGGGCAGGCTGCGCTTTGAGGATCTTTAACCGCTTTCCATTCCAAGAGGTGTAGCAACCTGGAACCGGGGAAAATGCCCGAACCTTGAGAGCGATCTGCTCGGCGGGTTGTGACCAATCTATTTGCGCCTCGCTAGAGGAGATCTTCCTGGCGTATGAAACGCCCTCAAGCGGTTGTGGTAGGGCAGTGATGCTTCCTGCCATTATGGCCTCCAGGTCTCGCACAAGAAGCTCTGATCCCAGAGCTGATAGTTTATCGTGGAGAGAGCCGAAGGTATCGTCTTCACGAATAGGTATGCGAGCCGTTGAGAATACTGCACCTGTGTCGAGTCCTGCATCCATATGCATGAGACATACACCTGTCTCAGAGTCTCCGGCCTCAATCGCACGATGAATCGGCGCCGCACCACGCCAGCTAGGTAGGATGGATGCGTGGATATTAATACATCCATGTTCCGGCAGGTTCAGCACTTCAAGAGGTAGGATCTGACCGAAAGCGACAACAACACCGAGGTTGAATGGGCCGAGCAAGGCTAGCTCTGATAAGAGAGATGATAGCTCCTTTCGAATCGAATGAGGTTGCAGAACTGGTATGCTATGCCGCTGAGCACAGAGTTTGATAGGAGATGGCGTGATCCCCCCGCCGCGACCAGAGGGCCGATCTGGTTGAGTGATGACGGCGGCTACTTGGACGCCCGATAGATTGCAAAGCTTCTCAAGAGTGGGAACAGAGAAATCAGGGGTGCCGAAAAACACGATCTTTATCACGTTGATTCCCCTATATATTGGCGGAACCCAGATTTTTTAGGGCCCACTTGCGGAAAAACGTTTTCTTTAAGCGGCTTAAATGGTCTACGAAGAGCACACCGTGTAAGTGATCGATCTCGTGCTGAACGGCAAAGGCAAGGAGCTCATGAGCTGAAAATGAAAAGGGACGTCCATGTCGATCGCAGGCCTCCACAGTTACTGAGAAGGAGCGACTAATGGTATCTCGGTATTCGGGAATGCTTAAACAGCCCTCCTCTGATGAGACCTTCTTTTGATTACTTAGGATGCGTGGGTTGATCAGCTCTAGACGCTTGCCATGCAGGTGCTCCCCTGCAGGTATTGAGACACCCGATGATATGTTGGGCTGCTCAATGTAGTCAGACGAAATGTCAATTATAGCCACTTGTAAAGTTATGCCGATCTGAGGAGCGGCGAGGCCAATCCCGTTGTTAGCAAGCATGCTTTCATACATGTCGTCGAGTAATGTGTGAAGCTCCCTAGAATAGTCTACCACTGGCTCACATGGAGTGCGCAGAATCGGGTTTGGAACAATTACTATGTCACGTAGGGCCATATATCTGTTTATTTTTTTTAAAATGCTTTATGGCCTGGCTCAGACAGACTATAAAATCTCGTTTGTAGTATAAAGCTCCTTCTGTAATACTTTATCCTAAATTCGGCAGTTAAGGAGAACGAAAATGGTGCAGGTGGCTAAAAGC
>CAZZLV010000263.1:0-3522 GCA_964655155.1 uncultured Bdellovibrionales bacterium | reverse complement strand
TCTTTCTTGTCATCCCCTGATCGGGGATGCAGTATTTTGGGTGAGTAGTTAATGTTTCCACCCCGCTTTGCTCCGCAAAGCCGCCCCTTAATAGGGGCTAACGCTACAGTCGATGCACGTGCTGAGTAGTTAGATTAACAGAGCTGTCGCCGACATGCCGAATCAAATTCCTCTTTCAACGCACTACGGCGAGCACAAGAGCCGTAAGCGCACCAGCTACCAAATCATCCGCCATTATCCCCCAACAACCAGGAAGCCGCTCGGCCCAACCCACCGGCCCTAATTTTGTGACATCAAACAAGCGAAACAGGACAAAGGCACACACTACCAAATGCCACTCAGAAGGCATAACGCCCATCAGGGCAACGAATAAGCCAGCCCACTCATCGACCACAATCCAACTGGGATCTGGATCAACAGAATAAGAAGACTGAATACTAAATGCGACCGCGGCACACCCCAATAGAGTAGTTAAAGCGATCAGCGCAACATCTGCGCCTACCGGAAACTGACCTTTTCGCATCAGCCACCAAAACCCCAACGCAGCAAGGCTCCCGCACGTACCCGGGGCTATACGCGAATACCCACTGCCAAAACCACTCGCCAAACAAACAGAAAAGAAGCGCAACAAGCTTACCAAACTCATCAGATACACCCCCAATTTCAACCTAACCCGTGCGATCACTTCAAGCCAGTTATTCTCGACCCAACTATTTTCCTACTACCACATCAAGTGTATTCTGCGAGCAGGGGTGCAAGCTACACCGTCTAAGCCCTATCAACCATGGTCAAAGACTAGTGCATATAGTCTCGGCAGAGAATTGTTTTAATTTTCAACACTTGTTTGTTGACGATCGAATCATCCCTTTGCTATAAGCCACTTAAAGTAATTTGAACTAGCGTGACGGGTCATTATCCCGCAACAACACAATGGGCCCAAGATCAAACAAACGCCCGAAAACAATTGGCCTGAGGTTTTTTAGCTTCTAAAGACGATTCAAGTATGAGCAACTCTTTCAATGAAGAAGACAGCGCAAAAGGAACTAGCACTACGGCAGCTGGATTCCCTGAAGGTGCCGTAGCTCAGTCTACTCTAGTTCAAGGTAGTGAAGTTGCAGCAGCATCTCGCAAGATCGAGGATCGCAACAATGTAATAACTGCTCGTGGGACATCCGAAGGGTTGGTACTTCGAATCGATGGTCGGGTAGAAGCAGAGGATCTCGTGGGCGCCGTTCGCGAGTTCCTTAACTCACGGAGGTCATTTCTTTCGGGCAATGACGTCGCCTTTGAGTGGATCGGCAAACGCCCAGATGAGGCGATCATTCAAACCGTTACGGCGATTCTAAACAACGAGTTCTCTGTTTCCGTACGAGCTACGAAGCAGAAATCAGCTGCTAGCGTCAGAGATGTAGCCGTTCAAGTGGGGGCTACGGCTGAATCCGCTTCGAACAACGAGGAGCGCCCGAGTAGAGAAGGAGTCCTCGCGGTGTTAGGCGGAGGGCGAAGTTTTCCAGCAGCTAAAGGCACTTTTAATACCGAAAAGGGAGCAAGCCTCTTCGACGGAATCGATCCCTACGATGCTCGCGGAGGGACCACCAATCCCTTCGCTTGGGATGAGCCAGATGCGCGCATCGTTTATGGCACATTGCGTTCAGGACAAAAGATCGAAACCGAGCATTCGATCGTGGTCTTTGGCGATGTAAACTCAGGTGCCGAAGTAATCGCCGGAGGCGATGTAGTCATACTAGGTACTCTTCGCGGCATCGCCCATGCGGGGGCGTATGATGAGAGTGGTGGCGGAAGGGTTATTTTTAGCTTAAATCTGCGGCCGACTCAGCTACGCATCGGGTTGGTCATATCGCGCGGATCTGGATCCGAAGATGCCGAGAGCACACCGCGCGGCGGCCTCCCGGAGGTCGCTCGCGTTGACGGAAATATGATCATTGTTGAGCCTTACCAATCTCGAACTGTTTGGGTACGTAGAAGGGAGTAATAGATGAATAGTAAAACTATCAGCGCAGGCGGAAAAAGGGATGTTGGCGAAGCTATCGTCATAACGTCCGGCAAAGGTGGTGTAGGAAAGACCACCACTACAGCAAGCTTAGGCGCGGCACTTGCCCTGCGCGGCCAGCGAGTTTTGGTGATCGATGCTGATATCGGACTGCGTAATCTCGATGTAATTCTGGGGCTTGAGAATCGCATCGTTTTCAATATCGTCGATGTAGCAAAGAAGATCTGCAAGCCTTCCCAGGCTATCATAAAGTCTAAAAAATCAAACAACCTCTACCTTCTTCCGGCATCTCAGACCGATGATAAGGACGTTATTGATGAGGCTGAGGTGCGGTTCGTGCTCGAGCAGTATAAGCGCGAATTTCACTACATTTTAATCGACTCGCCGGCAGGTATTGAGCAGGGCTTCCGCAACGCCTGCGCTGGAGCGGATTCAGCTATAGTGGTAACAACACCTGAGGTTTCAGCAATACGTGACGCTGATCGTGTTGTCGGGCTGCTCTCTTCGAAGGGTATCGAAGCGCGGTTAATTATTAACCGCATCGACTTCGAGATGGTACGTCGCGGCGACATGCTTTCTGTTAAGGATGTGCAAGATATCTTAGGCGTTGAGATCCTCGGAGTAATAGAGAGAGATGAACAGATAATCGTGGCTGCAAACTGCGGTGAGCCGGTCACTTACAACCCTAAATCTAAGGCCGGTCACGCATTCAACCGCATAGCTGGGCGGGTTTGTGGTGAACAGATCCCGATACCTAGCTACGACGGCGGCTCAATCTGGAATCGGCTGACACGGAGACTAGGGGTTGGACAGTAATTTTTTTTGTATGTACGAATTGTCGTATTCTGGGTAAAGTCAATAGGTAGCGATTAAAAGTTGAGACAGGAGCAAAGACTGTGTTAGGCGCACTCAAAAAGATTCTCTTCGGCGATAACAATGAAAGTAAGGACGTTGCCAAGAGCAGGTTACATTTCGTGCTCGTTCAGGATAGGACTGGTTTGACCAACGAGGAGATGGCCGGATTCCGCGAGGAGATGGTTAAAGTTATTGAGAAGTACTTTGTTATCGACAAGGAAGGCTTTGACATAAAGTATCATCGATTAGCGGACACAACCACCCTCTTGATTAACTCCCCTGTTATCGTCCGGCGCGCCGGATCGATACAGAGACAGCCAGCCAACATAGCCTTGGAAAATTCAAAGATCGACGAAGCTGCCGTTTCTAACGTGTAGGGCGGTCGCCTAAAATCGAGAGAGCCAGTTACGGCGACCTACAACTATGAACTTGTGGTCCCTGACTCTTATTTTAGTATCGGCGCTAACTCATGCGCAGCTCAGCCTGTTAATCAAAAAGTCTAATAACAAGCAGATATTCTGCTGGGCGTACCATCTTTGCACCGTAGTTCTATAGTGATCTGCAAAGGTCCGTACCAGTAAAACTGGCGAGGCTTTTGCCCTAAATCACTATAGGTTGTTGTTTTGATTCGCGTCCGCGAATCGATAGCGTTTTCC
>CAZZLV010000262.1:0-3526 GCA_964655155.1 uncultured Bdellovibrionales bacterium | reverse complement strand
TAAAAAATTAGTATTCTTGTTTTTAGCCCGCCTCCGCGGGCTATTACTAATCTTTGACGCTATGCGACCTTCTCAGCAATACTTTACTCTACTTCGAGCTCCAGCCAACTATCTCGTATCCCTTCTTCTGCAAGCAGTGCTCAACAAAACGCTCATACGAAGGTGAACGCTGATTCATCTCGCTCATCCCTTTTAGCACCCCGAGAACGCCTCCCACTGCGGCACCAGCACCGGTAGCACGACCTGCATTGGTTCCGGTAATTACACCAGCGAGGGCTCCAGTTCCGGCGCCCACCGCGCCTCCAACTACCCCCTGCTTAGCCATCTCTCCGTACTTGTTGGGCTCTTTGATGTACTGATCAGCTAGCGACATGCAGCTGTTAATATCCCCTTGAACTACTCCCATAGGCGTGCTCGAGAGCTTTTCGTTAGGGAAGAGATCTGGGGTCTTAGGGCCCGACACAGCTGAGCAGGCAGACACGCTAACAATTAACAAAGAGGCTACAATTCTTCTCATGGCTTCTCCGGCTATAACAAACTGGTTCCAAGGTGGGAGCATAACACAACAACGCTTAGCGCGCACGGCGTAGCTTTATCAGAGTCTGAGACGGGCGGGTATCACCTGTCAATAAGCCAAAAGCACCCCTCTCAAGTCGCCTGGATGGTGACCCACAGGCCGGTAAGTGCCTGCGCAGCACTAGTTTCCCCCCTCCATCCTAAGGAACAGACACTATCCAGCCAACCGCTCCAGTCGTTCCACGTAGCCGGCTACTACCTTAAAGGCATCATCGATAGGTTGTCGGGTAGTAAAATCAAGGTCAACGATTCTAAAGAGCTCTAATGCTGGCATTGATGCACCTGCTCGCAAAAACTTGATGTACTTGTCGAGCACTCCGCTCTCGCCAGTGAGTATTCTCCCGCCAATAGCCATTGCTGCACTGATACCGATCGCATACTGATATGTGTAGAACGGCGAGTATAGATGACAAAACTGTGCCCACTTAGCTCCCAGCCGATCGCGATCGTACTCAAGGGTATCCCCGTAAGCTGCGGCGAAGATCTCGGCAGTTTCATTGCAGATATCAGGGTATCCCATCGGCACTCCCTGCGCGCACGCCGAATGCATCTTATGCTCAAGGAGTGCCAGATTTGGCATCAAAAATAGATATCGATGCACAAAATAAAACGCCTCTTCAAGAGCTGCTATCTCCAGCTCTCGATCGCCCTGACTAAACAGGTGTGCACGTAGCAAAACCTGGTTGAGGTTTGAAGCAGTCTCTGCCACCGACATAGAATAGCCCGAGTAACATGAAGGTTGGCTAGTGTTTGTTAGATAGCTGTGCATCGAGTGCCCCAACTCATGGGTGAGCGTTCCTACTTCAGAGATATTTGGCGCATAGTTCATCAAAATATACGGCTTCGTCAGATAGCTACCCGAACAGAATGGATTGCTGTATTTGCCGTGCCGCGGATGCACATCTACCCATCTTTGTGCTAATAGACCTTCCTTAGCTACACGCACATATTCCGCACCTAACGGCCTCAATGAGGCAAGAATAAACTCACATCCCTGAGCATAAGGTACATGCGGCGGATTGCTTGAAAGCGGTGCTGTAAGGTCGTATTCTGCAAGCCTATCAAGCCGCAGAATTTTGGCACGAGCTCTAAAGTAGCGCTGCATCAAATTGCGGTAATCCGCACAAGCGTTTACTACTGACCAAAATACATCAGGTGTATAGCCCTCATGGAACATAGCCGCATCGAATGCCGAGTTAAAGTGCCGCACCTGCGATAATATCTTAGTTGTCATTACCTGCTTAACGAGTGTCTCGCCTAAAGAAGGCATTCTAGGCAGGTAACTATCGGTATACTTTACGTACGCCTGCTGCCGCACATCCCTCCGGCTATCGGTGAGAAATTGGCTGTGGTTGCCGTGCCCTAGCTCTCTTGTAGCTCCATCAATCGAGACCGGTAAAAACCTCATCTCGTTATCGTGTATTACCGTACGTAGATCCTCTGCAACCGTTGCTATTGGGCCAAACTGCGCCAAAACTGCATTAACCTCCTGGCTTAACGTGTGTGGACGAGCTCGCTCTATTTCACTAAACCGGTGCTTGAATACTCGTAATGGCTCGGATGCTGCTAGCAGTTTAGCTACCTGTTCAGCGCCAGCTTGCAGCATCTCTGGCTCAAAGAATGCGATGCAAGCGGAATGCTGCGCTGATAGATCGCTTATCTGATCAAGCAATTTCTTGGCCTCTATATCATTTGTATCGCCGTAAAAACGGAGGTATGCGTACGTACGGAGCCTAGCGATCCTTGCGCCCAGACTATCTGAGCATTGCAGGAACTCCAGCAGAGTTTCAGCAGAATCCAAAAGTCGACCACGATACTCAGCAAGTGAGGCGATCTCTGATTTCACGACCTGGAACTCCTTTTGCCAACAGTCCGCGTCCTGAAACATGCACTCAAGATCCCAAGTTTCCTCACGAGCCGCCCTAGCGCGATTCATATCACTATCCCCTGAACTCTTTTCGCCCATAAATCTCACCTGCCTATAGTGCTACCTACCTAGTTCGATCCGCATCACAAGTCGACTCAGCCACAACGCTAAACCCCTTGGAAACAATCTAGAACCATGAACAACAACTTTATTTAACGCTCCGTCTACTACTATCGACTTGCGCCCCAGAGCGCGCAAGGCACTCTCCACAACCTGTTCAGCGCTTCGATATGGCGAGTGGTAGTCGCGGCTCCCTAGTCCTGCATGAAACTCAGTCTTAGTAAGCCCTGGTAGAACTGTGACTACATCAACACCAGAACCGCGACACTCAGCATGCAAAGCTTCTCCAAGGTATAGATCAAAGGATTTAGTAGCCGCGTAGACACTAAACCACGGGGCCGGCAAGGCACCTACAACACTTGAAGTAATAATCATCGCTCCGCGCTTACGCTGCTTCATAGGTGGGATAAAACGTCTAGCGATGTCTACTACCGCACCGCAGTTGACGTTTACCATCGCACTTACTCGTTCGATTGGAATGTCTTCAATGGCTCCCAACAGGCCAAAGCCGGCGTTATTGACGACGAGATCAACATCACCACACGAGAGCTCAGCTAGCTGCAACTGAAGCGCGTCTGCGGCCCCCTGCGACCCAAGGTCAAGAACGATCGCATGCACGATACAACCATAGGTTTGGGCCAGCTCAGCTTGCAGTTGAGCAAGTCTCTCAGCTCGGCGAGCTACGAGAACTAGAGTGGAAAACCCCTCACGAGCTAACGCTCGAGCAAAGCTCGCTCCGATACCAGAGCTCGCTCCAGTTACTAGAGCCGTTGTTCCATAGGCCAGAAGCCTATTACGCAGACTTATTCGACCAAAACCCATTCTGTGAAGAAAAACAGTGCGCACACCCTTTGCGTCTATCGCCAGTGACACTATGAAACTATAGCGTTTCTCAACAGTAATTGATGATATTACGGCTATTTTAAAACGCTATCGATTCGCGGACGCAAATCAAAACAACAA
>CAZZLV010000261.1:0-3543 GCA_964655155.1 uncultured Bdellovibrionales bacterium | reverse complement strand
CTAGATATCGATCGCCGGGGCAGAAAGTTGCTAGATCGGGTACGTTCACGTTCACGTTTACGTGCACGAGCACGTTCACGCGTAAATACGTGATTTATCACTCAAAAGAATGGGTTATGACCCATCAGCAGCCATCGACACCCACTCGATTCCGCGATGAGCCTGATTTCAATGCGCTTGCTGGTGGATACATCTTCGAGTCTTTAGGTTGCTGATCGAGCATGTTAGGATCTAGCGAGTCTAAAAACTGTCGAGTGCGAGTATGACCAAGCTTTTAACAATTAGGGATATTACTGAGGATCGCGTAGCTCTTGGGCACCTTGAGCTAGGGGGGTGGATCAAGACTCACCGGCAGTCGAAGCGAGTGTCTTTTATTGAGCTCACAGACGGTACGTGTGCTGGACACCTGCAGCTTGTTGTTGACCCGTCGCTTGCAGGGTATGCCGATGTTGCTCCTAAGCTGCAGACCGGAGCATCGATTAGAGTGTCTGGCGAGCTTGTGCTCTCACCCGCAAAGGGTCAGAAGTATGAGTTTCAGGTCAGGGAGCTAGCCCTGATCGGAGAGGCTGACCCAGAGCAGTTCCCTTTACAAAAGAAGGCGCATTCACTTGAATTCCTGCGGGAAGTTTTACATCTGAGGCCACGCACCGCTACGATGGGGGCAGTGCTCAGGGTGCGCTCAGCGGCAGCATTCGCGGTGCATCGATTTTTTACCGAGCGGGGATTCTTTTATCTGCATACGCCGATTATCAGCACCTCTGATTGCGAAGGGGCCGGGGAGATGTTTCACGTATCGACTCTTAACGCTGCTAATCCTCCACGAGTGAACGGTTTAATCGACTATACTCAGGACTTTTTCAAGGAGCCGGCTAGCCTTACCGTGTCCGGTCAGCTTGAAGGTGAGGTGTGCGCCATGGGTCTCTCTAAGATCTATACCTTTGGCCCAACATTTCGTGCGGAGAACTCAAATACGACTCGGCACTTGGCAGAGTTTTGGATGATTGAGCCTGAGATGGCCTTCTACGAGCTAGAAGATAATATGGAATTAGCTCAGGAGTTCGTTCAGGAGGTGATCAAAGAGGTGCTGCGAACCAGCTCGAAGGATCTAGAGTTCCTGGCCGCGCAGGAGTGGGCTCAGCCGGATCATCTGGATAATCTACAAGCGGTCAGCGAGGCCAAGTTCGCGCGTCTCGATTACACCGAAGCGGTAGCAATTCTTGAAAGGAGCGGCAAGTCATTTGAGTATCCGGTTAGTTGGGGAATAGATCTGCAGTCTGAGCATGAGCGCTTTCTGACAGACGAGTACGTTAAGGGCCCAGTTACGGTTGTCAACTATCCGAAGGATATTAAGGCCTTCTACATGCGTTTGAACGACGATGGAAAGACGGTTCGGGCGATGGATCTGCTAGTACCTCGTCTTGGTGAGATAGTCGGCGGTTCACAACGTGAAGAGCGTTACGATGTTTTGTTGTCCAAGATCCGCACTTTGGGCCTCGATGAGGCCGCTTACTGGTGGTACCTAGAGCTTCGTAAGTTTGGGAGTGTACCGCACTCCGGATTCGGCCTGGGATTTGAGCGACTGCTGATGTACATTACAGGTATGCAGAATATTCGTGATGTTATCGCATTTCCGAGGTTCCCAGGTTTTGCGAAGTTTTAGCCCGAATATTGCACGAAAGTGCAAGTTTCGGGCGAGCAAGTGCAAGGAAGCACTTGCAAATTCCGAAGCGCAGCGGAGGAATTTGGAGCCTATAGTTTGTGTGGGATCTATGGGTCCCACACAAACTGTAGGCGATGAAGAAAGAGGCCATGGATGGCCTCTTTCTGACCATTTTTCAGGGCGAGCGCAGCGAGCTTTGTGAAAAATACGGATTAGTTGAGTATTCCAAAAAGATAGTGACCGCATGAACTCTAGAGAGATTATCGAATTAACCGAGAAGTATTCGGCCAACAACTACGCGCCGCTTGAGGTTGTTTTAAAAAAAGGGCAGGGGGTCTGGGTAGAGGATGTCGATGGTAAGCGCTATCTAGATTTTTTAAGTGCCTACAGCTCGATGAACTTTGGTCACTGCAATCCGCGAATTGTGCAGGCAGCCCACAAGCAGCTCGATACTCTTAATGTAGTAAGCCGAGCGTTCTATGCGGATAACGTAGGCCTTCTCTGTAGAGAGCTTGCTGAACTTACTGGCAAGGAGAAGGTGCTGCTCATGAATACCGGCGCCGAAGCGGTCGAGACCGCTATAAAGGGCGCACGAAAATGGGGCTACGAGGTAAAGGGAGTGCCGCAAGGTAAAGCCGAAATTATCGTCTTTGATGGCAACTTCCACGGACGAACAACAACCATCGTTGGCTTCTCCGCATCAGAGCTTAGCTATAAAAACTTTGGTCCCTTCGCTCCGGGTTTTGTGCGAGTTCCATACGGTGATGCCCAAGCAGTGGCGGATGCTGTTACGCCCAATACTGTAGCTGTTCTTGTTGAGCCGATTCTAGGAGAGGGCGGCGTAATTATTCCGCCTGCTGGTTTTTTACAAAGCATCCGCGATCTCTGCTCACGTAACAACGTTATTATGATTGCGGATGAGATCTGGACATCACTCGGGCGCACAGGAAGGATTTTTGCCTGCGATCACGAGGGTGTTGTTCCCGATATGTACCTGATGGCTAAATCGCTTGGCGGCGGGATAGTGGCGATCTCAGCAGTAATAGCAGACAACGACATTATGAAAGTCTTCACTCCGGGTACGCACGGAAGCACCCTCGGTGGAAATCCCTTCGCCTGCGCCATCGCGCGCGAGGTCTTAGCACTTGTTCGCGAAGAGCAGCCTGAAAAGCGGTCGGCGGAGCTAGGTAAGTACATGCTTGAACGACTTAAGGCGATGAACTCTAAGCATATCAAAGAGATCCGTGGTCGTGGACTGATGATCGGAGTTGATATCGACCCAGCAGCAGGAACGGCCAAGGAATTCTGTAAAAAATTAAAGCAACAGGGGCTGCTGTGTAAAGACACACATGTACAAACAATCCGTATGGCACCACCCCTGATTATATCGCGCGAGGATCTCGATTGGGGCTTGGAGCGAGTTAGTGCGGTGTTTGATACTAAAGATAGCAGTTAAGGCGGATGAAAATCGCACAGATGGCCAAAAGTACAAGGTATTTTGAATTTTTCGGAGGCTTGAACCTAAAAAGAGCAGTTGCGGGTCTGAAAATAGCGCATCTGACTAAAATCACTTTGTCTCTTGAATTTTTGATTGCTCACCCTGACGGTGCCAGGGTTGTGCCTCCGAAAAGTTCAAAAAGATTTGTCCTTTTGCGCACCTGCGCCTTTTTCATCCTCGTTAACCGCCGATTTTAGGATAAATCACTATACGTTGTTGTTTTTATCTGCGTCCGCGAATAGATACCATTTCCAAAAGCCGCGATATCGCTACGGACTTTTGGAACACGCTATCTTCTTTCTTGGTAACTACTCAGCGGTTTTTTAAGTAGTTATTCATGATTCTCCCGTAAAAACTGCCATTTGGTTGTTTATTCTTTCTTGTC
>CAZZLV010000260.1:0-3546 GCA_964655155.1 uncultured Bdellovibrionales bacterium | reverse complement strand
GCTTTTAGCCATCTGCACCATTTTCATACTCCTTAACTGCCGAATTTAGGATAATTCCTCAAGTTACTGATTAATCTATTAGCCATGTCGTTATTCACTTCTAGCACAGCTGATTCATCTGCCATACCGGCGGGAGAGCTGACTCCTGAAGTGCGCAGTGTTTTAGAGACTTTCGCAGCGATAATTACCACCACGCCGCCACCTGCCAGTTCTCCGCAGTTACAAGGAAGCGCAGCAGGAGCTAGCCCCTATGAAACCTGTGAGCCGGTCGAACTAAATATAAATTTCTCCTTTGCGTTTGATGGAAATAATCAAGTAGTTGCGCTCAGTGGGGCCTCAGAGTCAGCTAAGAGATCAGAGGCGACACCACCAGCAAAAGCGCGGCAAGTTTCAAAAAAGAGGTCGTCGGATGCTCCAGATTGCGGCCCCGTGCCATCCGATCAACAGATTGCTCAAGAGATAGTAAGTGCGGAGAAGCAGCGCAGCGCTTACATAGATTACCTAACGATTGTAAGAGATATGTTGTCGATTGAGCCTAAGATGTGGGCGAAGCGATTGGCGCTCACGGCGCTTGGAGCTGCATCTGTATCGATGTCAACTTTTGCCTTTTCTGAGGCTGTTGCTTTGATTGGAGAAGGTGCGCTGGTTGCAGAAGCTGGATTCAGTGACGAGAGTGTGACGGGAATCCTTAAATATTTTGCCACGAGCGTTGGCTTGTGGTGTCTCTACTATGTCGCGCAGTCACGAGGGGACAAACTCACTGCTAGACAACAGTACATAGTTGATATCCGTAGCGCCCGAGATATTGACCTATTAGTGGGCAACCTTCCGGAGCAGGTGCGTGAAAGAGAGCCCGCCGCCGAATTAATTGAAGTAGTCAGAAATAACCGGCATTCAGCGCGTGAGCTGGTCGGTGGGGTAGTCAGCGTAGGTCAACAGGCGTGTGAGATGCTGGTGACTACAGCTGGGATGGTGCTAGGCGGAGTCAGTATCGCTGTTGTGCCGATCTTTTTGAGTGGCTTCTTAAGATACCGAAGCGCCATTAGGATATCTAAGAGAGAGGTGGATGCTGAGCAGCAAGCTGCCCCAATCGATTTGGTAGCAGATGATGGTGAAGATGCACTTGCAGGTATAAAAAGTGTTACTACGCTGCAAGTAAACGGCAGCTACGAGCAGGTTGTAGGGGATGTAAATCGACGGAGGGGTGAGTCAGGACTTATCCGTCTTGAAGCAGTTGAAAGAAACGAAAACGATCAGCTTGCGACGGATCTTTTTCTTGAGACTCCTGTTGCCGGAGCTGGCCTATATTTCATACTTCAGTGGGTCAACGGCGATATCTCGGGAGCCTGGTGTATCTGGCTTTTGATGTCGGTTTGGTCACTGCGAGATAATATCAGCGAAATAGGTACTCTGCTTAGCGCGCAAATGACCGACTTTGCGCTTACTTCAAAACGTTTAGTGTTGCAGCATCTTGCAGAGATCTGGGGGGATAATCGAGAAAAGGTAGAAATTACTCGCGCGCCGAGGATTCAATTCTTAGATGTTTCGCTAAAGCGCCCCGGTTTGAGTCGTCATACATTAAGAAATGTGAATTGTGATATCCCTGCTGGTCAGATGGTGGCTGTAGTAGGTGGAAACGGGAACGGCAAATCTACTTTTATTAGTTTGTTAGTCGGCAGTATTTTACCTACTTCTGGATCGGTACAAGTAGGGGGCTTCAACACAACAGAGCAGCGCATAACGCCAGCCTATTTAAATCAGAGCTTTAGCCTCATACCTGGGCTTACTGTGCGAGAAAATATGATGGCGCTTAGCGGAAACAATCGCGGCATGGATCCAGATGAAGCGCTTGATTTTTTAGGTGTAAGAGAGGCGGTTTTCGGTGACAAACCAGATGGCCTTGAGACCGTTGTTCCCGGACGCAATCAAAGAGGCCCAAGATTCTCTGGTGGGCAGGAGCAGCTAATCTCCTTAGCTAGAGTGCTTTTAAGCCGGTCTCCGCTGATAGTGCTAGATGAGCCAACTTCGGCGCTTAGTCCAGAACAAACCGAGATCGTTATTGATAAGTTGCGACATATTCCGTGGCAACCAACGGTAGTAATAGTGACTCATAACCCGAGTGTGGCGATGGGGTGTAGTTTAGTTCTGGTCATTGATAAGAGCGCAGTTGCAGAGCAAGGGGACCCGAATGAATTGCGTACTAAGCGAGGCTCTATCTTCAAGGGGTGGCTTAAATCTGCTAGTTCTAACACTTAGCCTGAATATTGCACGAAAGTGCAAGATTCGAGCGAGCAAGTGCAATGAACCTAAATGCGGCAGTTGTGGGTCTGAAAATGGGGCAAATGACTAAAATCACTTCGTCTTTTGAAATTTCGGTGCTCACCCTGACGGTGCCAGGGTTCAAGCCTTAAGAAAAGTTCAAAATACTTCGTGCCTTTAGCCATCTGCGCCATTTTCATCCGCCTTAACTGCCGTTTTTTGGGTGAAAAGTTGTCAGCCAGGTGGCTTGGAGTTTGGTTCCTATCCCAGATAGGTCGCCTCGCGCTTCTCGAAATCACTCATTCCATCGTGATACACGAAGTACTCCGGTTTAAGGGGCTTTTCAGACTCTTTAAATCTGCGAGCTACAAAATGTTCTCCGTAACGATCCACAGCATAGATAACCACCTGTCCCTGATAACCACCCTTTAGCGCTCTTAGGTCATCGATCCCCTCTGCTACTGCATCTCGCACCGACGCGCCCTTCTTCATATAGAGCACCACACTATGAGCGAGTGCTGTACGAATTGCGTTCTCACCACAATGCGTACACGCAGCGCCACCGTAACGGCTATCGACATATAATCCTGCGCCGATGATCGGAGAATCACCGAGACGGCCAGGGTACTTATAGTCCCAGCCGGATGTGCTGATACCACACGAGATCCTGCCAAGAGCGTTTCTAACTAAGCTAATCACAGTGCCATGACACCCCTTGCCCTGTGCTGGGTCAAAGAGATCGATCACCTTTGTAAATGGAGTCTTTGCTCTCCATTCAAGGTACGCCGCTTTGGATTCCGGCGATAGTAAGTCGGCATCCGCGAGTCCGCATTCAAGGGCGAATTGACGCGCTCCTGCGCCGACAAGCATCACATGTGGCAGCCGCTTGAGCAGCTCTCGAACGACGCTGATCGGATGCTGAATACCCTCAAGTGCACCAACTGCGGCGCTCTCAAGGGTATCACCATCCATGATAGAGGCATCAAGCTGCATTACACCGAGAGCATTAGGCAGCCCACCGAAACCGACGGTGCGTACGTGGCTATCGAGTTCGACAAGCTTAATACTCTCCTCAATCAGGTCAAAATTGTCGGTGTTACACTTTAACAGCTCAGTGGCACGTGCGATTCCAGGCCACCCCTCGACATTCATAATTACGATTCGTCTCATGCGATCCCTGTTTTTAGTGGCTATTTGATTGACTTGAGAACGACTACCAAACTACCTGGCGTGTAAGGTGGATTGCAAGGGTGGATTGGGGCAAGGGTGGAAGGGTGTGGGGTGGAA
>CAZZLV010000259.1:0-3555 GCA_964655155.1 uncultured Bdellovibrionales bacterium | reverse complement strand
GCTTTTAGCCATCTGCACCATTTTCATCCTCCTTAACTGCCGAATTTAGGATAAATCACTAAAGATCATCGCTTTGATTCGCATCCGCGAATCGAGAGCACTCTTCGTGCTAACAGAACAGACCTAAAGTCTATGTGACCGGCGCCTTTCTTACAACCCAAGGGGCATCCTAATTTGCTAGCCAGCGGCAGAGAAGCTTTCAGGCCAGACTGCCGCATTTACACTAAGGCGCTGATACGATAGAAGAAGAGAGCTATAGCGCTTGACCAAAGAACCTCACCAGCAAAGCTGGTCAAGCCTTTGCTCTAAATCGCTATAGGTTCTTGGCTACTTTTGACTCATTTGGGATTACCACCATGCTCACCTCTCGGCAGATCCGCGAAAAGTTTCTTAAATTCTGGACAGAGGCCCCGCGCAACTGTGCGGTTGTGCCCAATTTATCGCTAGTGCCAAACGTAGACTCTACCCTGCTCTTTGTTAACTCGGGTATGTTTCCGCTCGTACCGTACCTAGGCGGGCAGCCACACCCTCTCGGAAAGCGCTTGTGTAACTTTCAACGGTGTCTGCGGACTAACTACGACGAGATGCTTGAGATCGGTGACAATCGACACACCTTGATGTTCGAAATGGTTGGCGATTGGTCTCTCGGCGATTTCAATAAAGAGCAGCAGATACCCTGGATCATGGAGCTCTGGGTCAAGGTTTTTGGAATGGATCCCAACCGCATCTATGTGTCAGTGTTTACTGGCGACGAAACTGCGCCGCGCGATCACCTGGCGATCGAAACATGGCGCAAGGTATTTAGACAATACGGAGTTGCGGCTGAGTTCTCTGAAGATATTCACGCCGTGCCCCCTAACCTGGCAGACACTAACGGCTGGAAGTACCACATCTTTCCATACAATAAAAAGAAGAACTGGTGGCAACGTGCTGAGGCCCCGGGAGAGCTAGGTGGCCCAACATCTGAGATGTTCTATGACATGGGGGTCGTTGAGCGTGAACAGGAACATTATCACATTAATGACGATTCTGGTCGCTTCATTGAGATCGGCAACAACGTCTTTATGGAATACAAGCTCTCTGCAGATATGCAGTGGATACCACTTGAGCAGAAGAATATCGACTTTGGAGGTGGTTTTGAGCGTATCTGCATGATCGTTCAGAATAAGACTGACATCTTTGAGAGCGATATCTTTGCTCCGATTATTGACCGAGTTGCAGCGCTCTCAGGACGCAGCTACAAAACAGATGGGGTAGAGAATCAAGATACCGCAGCGTTTCGCGTCATCGCTGACCACGGTCGCGCTGCCACATTTATCCTCGCCGATGGCGTTTCGCCATCGAATAAGGAGCAGGGTTACATACTTCGACGTTTTATTAGGCGTCTGGTACGTTTCGGCCGCAAACTCGGGCTTGAGTGTGAGTTTACACGCGAAGTAGCCGCCACGGTAATCGAGGTGCTATCACACGCCTATCCGCAACTAGAGGAGCATCGCGATATCGTTCTACAAAAGATTCACGATGAAGAGGTAGCTTTTAATCAAACCCTTTCAAAGGGGCTACGTGAGCTCTCAAAGATTAAATCCCAACTAGCTCCTGGCCAACAGATATCTGGCGAGCAGGCGTTTTTTGTCTACGAGAGCTACGGTTTTCCTCTTGAATTGACCCTCGATGAGCTAAAGGTAAGTGAGGATCAAGCTAAGGTGATTACCAAAGATTTTGGTGAGGCCGAGAAGCGTCATCGCGAGCTATCCAGGGCCGGAGCCGAGCAAAAGTTTAAAGGGGGCCTAGCCGATCAATCTCAGGAGACCACCAAACTTCACACCGCGCACCATCTCCTGCTAGCCGCGCTACAAAAGCTCGTTGATCCTAATATCCGTCAGAGAGGTAGCAACATCACCGCCGAGCGTATGCGTATGGATTTTAATATCGACCGCAAGCTTACTCCTGAAGAGCTGGCCCGTGTTGAAGCACTAGTAAACGAGCAGATCGGCCTGAATATCCCGGTTACCAGGGTTGAAATGCCGCGAGAAGAGGCCGAGGCGCTCGGAGCCCAGATGGAGTTTGGTGCCAAATATCCCGATCTTGTGAGTGTCTATTTTATAGGCGACCAAAAAAACTGGTTCTCGGCTGAGTTCTGCGGTGGGCCACACGCAGCTTCAACAGGAGAGCTGGGCGCAGGTGGCAAGAGCTTCAAGATCCAGAAACAGGAGAATGTCGGTGCCGGGTTAAAGCGTATCAAAGCAGCTCTAATCTAGAGCTTAGCTCGCCCGAATATTGCACGAAAGTGCAAGATTCGGGCGAGCAAGTGCAAGGAAGCACTTGCAAATTCCGAAGCGTAGCGGAGGAATTTGGAGCATTTTTCACGGCGTGCGCAGTAAGCTTCGTGAAAAATACGGACTAGTTGTGGATGAGTGTTCAATGTCGCCGGGTAAATTTAGCATAGCAGGTAACAAAACAGGCTCTGCTAAAGCAAGTTCGCAAACCTTAGTCAGTGACATTACGCCGCGTTCTTCTGTCAAGCGCAGTAAGCTCAATAAGAAGCTTACTAAACTGCTCACTACCCTGGCCCACCTCTATCCTGAACCGCGCTCTGAGCTTAACTTTAGGAATGATTTTGAGCTGATTATTGCCGTGATGCTTTCAGCACAATGCACAGATGTCAAAGTGAATCAGGTCACCCGTTCACTATTCAAAAAATACCCTGATGCACTAAGTTTATCAAAGGCCAAACTGGCTGATATAGAGGCCATTATAAGGCCGATAAACTATTACAAAACTAAATCCAAGAACATCATCGCAACCAGCGCTATCCTGCAGCAAGAATACAACGGAACACTCCCACACACTCACCAAGAATTAACAGCGCTGCCGGGCGTTGGCAGAAAGACCGCCAATGTTGTGCTCGGGGAGACCGGCGCAGCACCAGCGCTTCCTGTAGACACGCATGTATTTCGAGTAGCGCGCAGGCTAGGACTCTCTAAAGGCCAGACCCCCGAAGCGGTGGAGCGCGATCTTATAAACCAGTTTCCATCATCTGAGTGGCGTCCACTGCATCATCGACTGATCTTCCACGGACGCCGCGTCTGCAAGGCACGCAAACCTGCCTGCAGTGAGTGTGCTTTGCGCGGGGGGTGTGAGGGGCGCTTTTTGTGAGCTGGCAGAGTGAGCTCTGGCGAGCGTTATTTTCGATGATTTTGATGAGCTGCTTGGATTGAGCTTATCATCATCAAAGAGCAGTTAAGGAGGATGGAAATGGCGCAGATGCCCAAAAGCACAAAGAATTTTGAACTTTTCGGGAGCGCAATCCTGGCACCGTCACGGTAAGCACCGAAAATTCAAAAGACGAAGTGATTTTGAGCAGATGAACCATTTTCAGACCCGCAACTGCCGTTTTTAGTTTTATTTATCACCGTAATACCTCGTAAAGATCTGTCTTAAGTGGTAGAATTCCGGGTCAACGTTATCAACCTAAATTCGGCAGTTGCGGGTTTGAAAATGGCGCATCTGGCTAAAATCACTGCGGCTTTTGAATTTTCGGTGCTCACCCTGACG
>CAZZLV010000258.1:0-3573 GCA_964655155.1 uncultured Bdellovibrionales bacterium | reverse complement strand
ATTGCGCGAAAGTGCAAGATTCGGGCGAGCAAGTGCAAGGAAGCACTTGCAAATTACGAAGCGCAGCGGAGGAATTTGGAGCCTACAGCTTGTGTGGGCACTATGGTTCCCGCACAAGCTGTAGGCGATGAAGAAAGAAGCCATAAATGGCCTTTTTCCGAGCATTTTTCACGGCGAGCGCAACGAGCTTCGTGAAAAATACGGATTAGGTTTAATTCTAATCCCCCGGGGATCAAACTTAGCGGCCCCCATCCAGAGCCACACTGAAAGCGGAGCTGCTCACACCTCAAGCACAAGCTTGGCAAAGCGAAAAACTACTTTTTTGGGCTCCTCGAAGCTATCAAACTTTATCGTTAGCAGTGCTGAGGTCGATTGGCCACTAAGCGATACAACCGCTCCGGCTCCAAATGTTGGGTGAATCACCCGTACTCCAGTTGCTAGCTGCTCAATTGCCGCAGGGGGGTTGTTGAGGTACTCCTTGGGGATCTCAGGCTGTTTCTGGATCGTGTCAGCTGGGGTGAGCATTGAGCGGATCTTATCGAGCGAGATCGCTTGACGTGGTTCTGGCGCTGGAACGCGCCGTGAGCCGCCACTGTAACTATCTTTCTTGTACCGTCCACCACTGGATCGATCGCGGTATGCATCTCTTGAGAAGCTTCTCTTTGCTGACCCCCACCGCGAGCTGCCAGCAGCCTCACTATCATCCCCGACACCCTCGGCATGATCGTCACCATCGTCATCATCAAATGAGAAGCGTGGATAGCCACCTATAAAAGATGCCCCCTGTGAGCGCTCGGCGCCAACTGCAGTTACCGACTTGGGATCTATATCCTTGGCGAAACGACTGACAATTCGAGCTCCGCCACCTCCTGCACCACCTCCAGCGGTAAACATTCCACGGTAGTAGGCTCGCGTTAGGTAGAGCACCTTCATGGCGCGTGTAATCCCTACGTAACAGAGTCGCCGCTCCTCTTCTAGCCCTGGAGGATCCTCGAGCGAGCGGTAGTGCGGAAGCAGCCCATCCTCAAATCCTGTTAAAAACACCACTGGAAATTCCAGTCCCTTTGCCAGGTGCAGGGTCATCAGAGATACGGTCTCTGGTTTCTCAGCGGCAGGCTCTGCCCCGGTTTCATTGACCGCCATATCGGCGCCAGAGGTAAGTGAAATCCGATCGAGGAAATCCTTGATGATCGTTGTAGGATCCTCACCGGCCCGCTGCATCGTTCTTCCGAGCGATTCTAACTCTTGCAAGTTTTCGATCCGTGATAGCGCGGTCGGATCCTTCAGCGCTGCTAGCTTGGGCCCATACTCGCTCTTTAGCACGATACGCCCGATTAACTCACCCAAGCCAACTAACTTTAGATCGCTGGTGAGATCAGCCATTAGCTCAACGAAGCCACGCACACCTTTGTGGCTTGCAGCAACTTCGGCCGCAGCGGCCAAAAACGGAACTCCGCGTTGCTGTGCTTCATCTAGCACTGTCTGAAGCGCTTGTGCGCCTATTCCTCGTGGCGGTGTGTTGACGATTCGCAGAAAAGCTTGATTGTCTGCGGGATTCACCAAAAGCCGAAGGTAGGCCAGGATATCCTTTATCTCCTTACGATCGAAGAACTTTAAGCCGCCGAAGATCCTGTATGGAATCTTGCCACGCACGAGCGCTTCTTCAATGGCGCGGGTCTGAGCATTAGTTCGATAGAGCAGCCCCATAGCACTGTAGGGCATGCCTTCATCATGCAGTTTTTTTAGTTCTAAGGCGATAAATTCGGCCTCCATATTTTCATCGTATCCGATAAACGTGCGGATCTGCTCACCTGCATCACCCGATGTCCACAGCTTCTTGGCCTTGCGCGAGCTGTTCTTCTCTATTACGGCGTGCGCCGCATTAAGTATCGTTGCGGTTGATCGGTAGTTCTGTTCTAGTTTAATAACTTTTGTGCCGGAGTAGTCCTTTTCAAACTCTAGGATGTTGCTGATCGTTGCCCCACGAAAGCCATAGATCGATTGGTCATCATCACCGACCACAAAGAGGTTGCGCCTCGGTTCAGATACGAGCCTGATGAACATGTACTGAACCTTATTGGTATCCTGAAACTCATCGACTAAGAGGTAGTGCAAAGCATGTCGGTAGTAGTCGAGAACCTCAGGAAATTCGCGTAGCACTCGCACCGCATTAACTAAGAGATCGCCGAAATCCATAGCATCGGCTTGTAGTAAACATTTCTGGTAGCGATCGTACACCTGTGCCTGTAGATCACTCTCAATATTAAAAGCTCTCTGAGCCGCTTCACCTGGCAGGATGTAGTTGTTCTTAAAGCGATCGATAGCTCGTGAGAATGAATCAATCGAATAACGCTCCTCGTTAATCGATAGCTCTTTAATTATCTGCTTTAAGACCCCTTTGGTGTCCTGGTCATCGTAGATAACAAATTGTTTTGTATAGCCCAATCGTTGCGCGTTATGCCTTAGGATCCTTAGTCCAGCCGAGTGAAAGGTTGAGATCCAGATCTGCTCAGCGCGCTTCCCCAGCAGCGAAAATAGTCGGTGGCGCATCTCTGCCGCCGCTTTATTGGTAAATGTTACAGAGAGGATCCGACTAGGCCAGACGCCGTGATTAAGCACTAGATTGGCCACCCGATGGGTTAAAACCCGCGTCTTGCCACTGCCTGCACCTGCTAATACAAGGATCGGCCCATCTACGTGGAGTACCGCTTGCTGCTGTGGGGGATTTAAACTTTTTAAGAGATCTGCTGGTGCAGATTCACCAGAGCTCGCCTGATCAGAATCGTCGGTATTAGCGAAGAGATCGTTTTGTTCCCCAAACATCAGATTACCATAGCACTAACGCCGCTAAATTTCTAATAAACCGATGAACAAAGGATCGCATTTAGCGCTATCTTTAACCTAAAAACGGCAGTTGCGGGGCTGAAAATGGCGCAACCGCTTTTTTTAGGTTACTGGCTCAGACTTTTGCAAATCTTTTTAGCGCTCGCGCCGAGACACCTGCTGTCCCTGAAGCGAGATCTTGGCTACGCAACACGAGGCGGCGATAACATTGGAGTAATCAACCGTGTGAAAAACTAGTCTGGCTATGTAGGCCAGTGTAAGTGCAACACAGATAAAGTCGACCCCGATAAAGTTTATCCCGGAGAGGAGTATGCCGCTATCTACAACTCCGCCGCCTAAAACTCCGCTATTTAAAACTTCGCTATTTAAAACCTGGCTGTTTAAAACTTCGCTGTTCATAGCTCTACTTGCCTCCTGCTCTTAACGACACATGCCTTCAATAAACGCTGCTTCTATTCTTTTTCTATATCGTATAAAGGCAGGCTTCAAGTCTTTTTCTATATCCAATCGGAGATCTAACAGAAAAAGTTGCGTGCTCCTTGTCGATTCAATTAGTTGCCTAGAGTAGATGCTGGCTAACGGAGTTTTGTTGCGCTCTGACGCCGAACTAGCTGCAACCTAAACTCGGCAGCTAGGCCGGATGAAAATGATTTAACCTAAATTAGGCAGTTGCGCGCCCGAAAACGGCGCATCTGGCTAAAATCACTGCGGCTTTTGAATTTTCGGTGC
>CAZZLV010000257.1:0-3576 GCA_964655155.1 uncultured Bdellovibrionales bacterium | reverse complement strand
AGCCGAAGTTATTTTAACCAGATGCGCCATTTTAGGGCCCGCAACTGCTTTTTTTAGAATTATACGAAGACACAGGGTCTTATACAAATTAATCGTGACAATCCAACCTCAGAAGAAGCAAATTGTGGTTCGAGGCGTTCATGCAGCCAATGCCGCTGATATGAAAGGACTTTCCTCGCCCAAAACCACACAATTCAACCTAAATTCGACGATTAAGGAGAACGAAAATGGTGCGGGTGGTTAAAAGCACTAAGTATTTTGAACTTTTTGGGGCTATACCCGGGTACCGCCAGGGTTCAAGCCTTAAGAAAAGTTCAAAATACTTGGTGCTTTTAGCCATCTGCGCTATTTTTATCCGCCTTAACTGCAGAATTTAGGGTAATTTCATAACAAGATCAGCCGCTATGTTTTCGCTCACTAACAGCTATCTAAAGCTACCTAAGATCTTTTTTGAGCGCATCAATCCAACGCCTGTAAAAAACCCTACGCTGATCGTCCTTAACCAAGCACTCGCCGATTACCTGGGGTTATCAATCGGCGCTCTCAACTCACCCGAGGCTCTCTCTGTGTTCGCCGGTAATACGGTGCCAGCCGATGCTGAGCCAGTGGCGCTAGCTTATTCCGGACACCAATTTGGTCACTTTGTTCCCCTACTCGGTGATGGCCGCGCCGTTTTGCTTGGCGAGATACACACCGATTCTCATGGAGTATTTGATATACAGCTTAAAGGCTCGGGCAAAACACGCTTCTCGCGCCGTGGCGATGGACGGGCGGCCCTGGGACCAATGCTACGTGAGTACATTATCGGCGAAGCTCTGCACTCCCTCGGAATTCCTACCACCCGAACACTGGCTGTAGTTGCTACCGGAGAAACGGTTATGCGTGAGCAACCCCTGGCGGGTGGGATTCAGACACGGATAGCTCAAAGCCATCTCCGAGTTGGAACGTTTCAGTACGCATCTTCACAAGGTAATATAGATTCACTGCGTGCTCTGGCAGACTATGTGATCGAGCGGCACTATCCAGAGCTTTTGGCCTCAAATGATCGCTACTTTGAGCTCGCTCAGGGGATCTTTGCAAAGCAGGTGGCGCTGATCGCTAAGTGGATGCATGCGGGATTTATTCACGGGGTTATGAATACCGATAATATCGCCGTCTCTGGCGAAAGTATCGATTTTGGGCCGTGCGCTTTTATGAACCGTTACGATCCGAATACCGTTTTCAGCTCGATCGATCACAACGGAAGATACGCCTACGGTGCACAACCTGGAGTGCTTCAGTGGAACCTGGCTCGATTAGCCGAGTCGCTAGCTCCGCTATTTGCAAGCGATGCTGAGAGCGCCGTAGCCCGAGCTCAGGAGTTAGTCGATAACTTTCCGAGCCTCTTTGCGGCTAGGTGGTACACCGGCATACGCGATAAATTGGGCCTAGTGAGCGTCGAGCGTGAGGACAATACGATTATAAAAGAACTCCTTGAGGCCATGTACCAAGCGAAGGTTGATTATACAGCTACATTTCGAGCGCTCTCTGGAGATACTAGCTTGATGGTACCTGAGGCCCTCAACGAGTGGCACTTGAAGTGGCTCCATCGCATCAATTCTGAACGCAACCGCCGCTCACAACAGGAAACGCTCACTTACATGCGCCAGGTTAATCCGGCTGTTATTGCTCGTAACCACTTAGTTGAGGAAGCCCTCAAGCGCGGTATAGATCATGGCGATTTTTCAGAGCTGGAGAAGTTAGTCGCGGCACTCAGAGATCCCTATACTCCCCATATTAAATACAGCGCCCCTCCTGTAGAAGAGGATTCTCATTACCAGACTTTTTGTGGGACTTAGCCTGAATATTGCACGAAAGTGCAAGATTCAGTCGAGCAAGTGCAAGGAAGCACATGCAAATTCCGAAGCGCAGCGGAGGAATTTGGATTTTTCACGGCGAGCGCAGCTATAGCGTTTTTCAAAAGTCCGTAGCGGTATAGCGGCTTTTGGAAAACGCTATCGATTCGCGGACGCGAATCAAAACAACAACCTATAGTGATTTACGGCAAAAGCCTTGCCAGTTTTACTGGCACGGACTTTTGCAGATCACTATAGCTTCGTGAAAAATACGGGTTAGCCTTCCCAAGAGCAGCTACGAGAGAGTAGCTTCCGAAGCTTACTCCAGCGGAAAATCCTCCCACTGCATCTCGGTTGCCAAGGCGTTACGAAACCACCCCTCCTGAGCCTCAATCAGCTTTAGGTGGTACTCTAAATCTTCTACCGATATCCCTTCAGCACTGAGGCTTGCGCTCAACACAAGGTAATGACCGACGAGGCTTACCTTGATCCCGACAAGTCCATCTGCGATCTCAAGTGCTGCAGCAAGGATATCACCGGCGCCACGAATCGGAACGGTGATGATATTAATCCCCATGTATATGGTCGTCTCAGCCGGCTTTCTGTGCCCCTCAACGAGTACCTCCAACTCAACGGTATCTCGCAGGGTGAACATCCAACGAGTCATGTCGGACTGCTGTTCCTTACGACACTCTTCCGGTGAAAACCCACGACGGACGATAAAATCCTCAACTACACGAAGCGGATCGCGTCCCCCTGTAATCTTGCGAATATTTAGAGCTGCGAATTTCTTTATCTTACCCATAAACCTAAATTCAGCAGTTGCGGGTCTGAAAATGGCGCATCTATAGTGATCTGCAAAAGTCCGTGCCAGTAAAACTGGCAAGTCTTTTGCCCTAAATCACTACAGATTGTTGTTTTGATTCGCTTCCGCGAATCGATAGCGTTTTCCAATAGCCGCTATATCGCTACGGACTTTTGAAAAACGCTATACTACTTTAACCTAAATTCGGTAGTTAAGGAGGGTGAAAATGGTGTAGATGGCTAAAGGCACAAAGTATCTTGAACTTTTCTTAAGGCGCAGCCCTGGCACCGTCAGGGTGAGCACTCAAAAATTCAAAAGACAAAGTGATTTTAGTCAGATGCGCCATTTTCAGACCCGTAACTGCCGAATTTAGGTTTAAGGATTATCCTCTTGCCTCAGTCATTTGTGGTACGCACTTCCCTGAATTAAAGTCTGCGCTCGGTATATCTGCTCAATCAAAACAAGTCTTGTCAATTGATGCGGAAGTGTCATTTCCGACAAAGATAAAACGTAGTTGGCTCGCTGTCTAACTTTTTCGGCGAAACCATAAGCTCCACCGATAACAAATGCAAGCGATCGTTTTCCTGCAACCATCTGCTTAGTCAGTAACGCCGCGAAATCCTTCGATGATAGACCTTTACCACGCTCATCGAGCACAATTACATACTCAAATTGCTCTAGCCGCTTTAAGAGCTCTGTAGCCTCGCGCTCCTGAACCGCAGCCGGAGACAACGACTCGGACACATCAAGTCCCAACTCAACAAGCGACACAGCCAGCGGAGTAGCCTGAAGTCGCTTGATATACTCCTGCTCACCCGCCTTGATAAAGGTCTGTCGTACCTTACCTACACTCAATACGGTAATCTTCATGGGTTACATATTTTCCAACTGCTATAGTGATCTGCAAAAGTCCGTGCCAGTAAAACTGGCAAGGCT
>CAZZLV010000256.1:0-3597 GCA_964655155.1 uncultured Bdellovibrionales bacterium | reverse complement strand
AGTGGAGACACTCCAGTTGCTTAACTCTTGATCAACATATTGGGGACAGGTTCACTTCACTGAACATAATACTTCCCTAATTTCTCGTCCAATTCGTTAAATCTCGTGAGCGAGGAAGTATAATCAACACCCGGATTTTATCAAGCTCCGTGTCGACCACTTGATTTAGCTGCGAACTATTTAGTGCTAAAAACGTCTAATCCTTACCCCATCCCTACCCTTTAGCCTTAACTATCCGCAACCTGGCATGGTGCGCACAGTTTTTTGAGCATGTCTGCAAATCTTTGCGCGCAGCACAACGGTGGCAAACTGGGGCGTCTTTTCCACACAAGGCGCACTCTAGTCGATCCTTGGATGGATTGCCGCAATGCGGACAAAGCTTATAGGTCTGTGTCGGCTGCAAGTTCTGATCAACTGCAACGCGGTGATCAAATACGAAACACTCACCTTTAAACTGGCCGTTTGGAAACTCCTCAAGATATTTTAATATCCCACCCGCTAGCTGATACACCTGCTCGTATCCCAAGCGCTTGACCTCTGGAACTGCCTTCTCGCAACGAATTCCACCGGTACAATATAGAAACAGCTTCTTATCCCGCGGTAGACCCTGTTTCTCGACAAACTCTCCGAACTCGCTAAATTTGCGGATACGTGGGTCGAGTGCTCCTTCAAAAACACCGATATCAGTCTCGTAGTCGTTGCGAGTATCAACTAATACTACATCAGGATCGTTTAGAAGCGCAGCGTGCCACTCTGTCGGAGAAAGGTAGCTGCCTGCTGACTCTGTTGAAGAGATGCTGGGGTCTCCTATGGTCACTATCTCCGGCCGCAGATCTACCTTAAACCGTGCAAAAGGCACCTTATCAGCTCGCGAGTGTTTAAAAGTTATCTCACTCGTGCCTAGTAACTCCGGTAGTAAGGCCTCAAAGTTAGCGATCGTCTCAGCACTCCCAGCCACCGTAGCATTCATACCCTCAACGCCAAGGACGACCAATCCCTTTAGCGCATTGGTCTCGCTAAATTGCTCGAGCCGCTCGCGCAGAGGCTCGAGGCGATCCGCAGCTAGAGCTACGAATTTGTAAAAAGCTGAAACGATCACGGCATCCATATCTGTAAGGCTAACAACTAATACGCCTTGGCAAAGATCGCATCACGGGTCGCTGGCCGACCAGTAATGACACAACGCCCCTCGGTACCACTCTGCTCGAGCGGCAGACAACGTACGGTTACTTTTAGTTGTGATAACTTAGCTAGCGCATCCTCTCCACCACCCCACTTTGCCAGCACAAACCCGCCGTGTATCTCAGGCTTGGCCTCGTTTTTCGGGGTAAAATAAAGCTTAAAATCCTCAAAAGTTGAGATATCACGTCGAATATTATCGTTTAAAAATCTCTTAGCCTGCTCAAAGTAGCTATCTTGAATGCTTTGCAGTGTGTCAGCGATCCCCGCCTGCAGCTCAGCCATAGCAACAAAAGCTTTATCACGCGGCCCTTGATCGCGTCGGTACATTACAGCTTGTCTAGACTCGATATCACGCGGCCCAACCTCAATACGAACTGGGATACCTTTCTTAATCCACTCCCAGCTCTTATCGCCGCCGCGTATATCGCGCTTATCAACAACGACCTCAACTGGCATCCCAGCAAAACGCTGCTGGCGCAACCCCTGAGCAATCTGCTCGGCATACTCATAAACTGCCGATTCCATCTCTGGTTTTGGAATGACAGGGATAATAACCACATGCTTGGGCGCTATCTTGGGCGGAAGACGCAAACCATCATCATCGCTATGGGTCATGATCATCCCACCGATAAGGCGCGTTGAGACACCCCACGAGGTTGTGTAGGCGAACTCCTTCTCCCCTACTTGATTGAGAAATGAGATGTTCGATGCCTTAGCAAAATTCTGCCCAAGATAATGAGATGTGCCAGCCTGTAACGCTTTACGATCCTGCATCATCGCTTCGATACAGTAAGTATTAACTGCTCCAGGGAAGCGCTCCTCCGGGGTCTTCTCGCCTTTAATCACCGGCATCGCCAGATAGTTCTCCACTAGATCAGCGTATACATTGAGCATCGTAAAGGTCTCTTCAACTGCCTCGCGCTCCGTTGCGTGTGCTGTATGCCCCTCCTGCCACAGAAATTCAGTAGTGCGCAGAAATATACGGGTTCGCATCTCCCAGCGCACCACGTTGGCCCACTGATTAATCAGTAGAGGCAGATCACGATAAGACTGAACCCAACGCGCAAACGACTCTCCGATAATAGTCTCTGATGTTGGACGAACAACAACCGGCTCTTCAAGTTCCCCCGAAGGAACTAGCTTGCCATCACGTGCCTCTAGGCGGTGGTGTGTTACCACTGCGCACTCCTTAGCAAAGCCCTCAACGTGAGCCGCCTCTTTCTCCAGAAAACTGAGCGGAATAAATAGCGGAAAATAAGCATTACTGTGCCCGGTGGCTTTAATCATGGCGTCGAGGTGCTTCTGGATATTCTCCCAAACACCGTAGCCCCAGGGCTTAATAACCATACACCCACGAACAACCGACATCTCGGCCATATCCGAGGCCTTGATCACCTGTTGATACCATTCTGGATAATCCTCTGCTCTCCGCGGCGATATAGCGCTGGTCTCCTTCTTGGCAGTAGTAGTGTTTGAGCTCATACCATCACTTTCCTAAGTTAGGCCATTTAACCTAAAAAGAGCAGTTGCCGGCCCTAAAAGGGCGCATCTGGTTAAAATAACTTCCGCTTTTGAATTTTCGGTGCTCACCCTGACGGTGCCAGGGTTAAAGCCTCCGAAAAGTTCAAAATCTATCGTTCTTTTAAACACCTACACCATTTTAGTCCCACAATTTTAGTCCCACAATTTTAGTCCACCTTAACTGCTCTTTTTAGGTCAGGCTCCACAGTCCGCTAGTTGGCTAACGGAATTTTGTAGAACGCTATAGCAGTCTTATTTCTAGCACTTTGGGGGGTTTTTAGTAAATGCGCGAGCTGGTAGTTAATCGCCATAGGTTGTTGTTTTGATGCTCACGAGAGATCTCGTTATGAGAAGCGATCACCTGCGGACGCAGATGATCGTCTAACCCGTATTTTTCACGCAGCTCGTCGAGGACGGAGTAGTGCAATGGTAGCTATTAGTGTTGAGATTGATAATAACTGGATTACGCCGGTCTATGAGCACGTGCACCACGGTCGATGCTTCTCGTTGTTTGAGGAGGCTCGTTTAGAGCTCCTTCGAGTCATTGGGTTTCCAAACGACCAGCTGCTTCAAGAGGGTAAAGTTCTCGTCATCACCAAAGTTTCAGCGGAGTACATGCGTGAGGTAAAGCGGGGTACGGTTCAGGTTACCTGCGATCGAGTCGAGTTGCGCGACCGTTCGCTGGTGATTCATCAACGTATCCTTAACCACCTTGGTAAGGTGGCGGTGGAGGCGACGGTTGAGTCGATGTTCATGAACATGACCACGAGGCGCGGTATGCATCCCCCAGAGGATTTCCTGGCGGCGTTTCTGCGGTTTAATGCGCAGTCATAAGGCGCCAAAGGGCACACGAGGAAAGCTTCGAATTATCCTAAATTCAGCAGTTGCGGGCCC
>CAZZLV010000255.1:0-3597 GCA_964655155.1 uncultured Bdellovibrionales bacterium | reverse complement strand
ATCGTTCTTTTAACCACCTGCACCATTTTAGTCCACCTTAACTGCTCTTTTTAGGATAATCATTACAGAATCCCTGGAAAGTTATTAAGAATAAGGGCATGGAGGTGACATATCGCCAATAAAGCCTTATGGCTTTTGCCGTTTATAAACCTAAAAACGGTAGTTGCCGGTCTGCCGAATTGAGGTTAAATCCTTAATTCGGCAGTTAAGGAGAACGAAGTGATTTTAGTTAGGAGCGCCACTTGCAGATCCGCAACTACTGAATTTAGGTTAACGGGCGTCCATAGCAAGGTGACAGAATTACGCAGCAAAATACTATCACTTGTCATAAACGCTGGCTCCATCAGGTAACGATAACGTTTACTAGGCGTGGAACCGTGGTCGCCGGATTGTAAACCGTGATGAAACGGTCTCCGGTCTTTATCTTATAAGCCGTTTGGCTCATAACCTCAACAACTCGGCTCTTTAAGGTCTCTTCATCAATCGTCGGCGGCACCTCAATCGTGGCACGTTTTTTTCCAGCGATCTGAATAACTACAGTCACAGTTTGATCTATTACGTACGCAGGATCGAAGGTTGGCCATGGCGCTAGGCTAGCTGGGGCTCTGCAACCTAAACGTTCCCACAACTCCTCTGCCAGGTGCGGCGCAAATGGACACAGAATGAGTGTAAACTTCTCAAGCGTATCCTTTGATACAGGTTTATCGCCGACCGTATTCAATAACTCCATCATCGTTGAGATCGGAGTATTAAATGCCAGCGCTTCGATATCATCGCCGATCTTTTTAATCGCCTTGTTTATAGCCCTCGTTACCTCTTCAGGCTCATCAGATGGCGCTACAACTTCTCGAAAACCAGACTCAGTATTGCCTAACACAAATGAGTAAGCGCGCCTCAAGAAACGCACATTTCCAGAAATTGCCTTGGGATCCCAAGGCCTTCCTGTATCGAGTGGCCCCATGAACATGAGGTAAGTGCGCAAGGTATCAGCACCGTACTTTTCGATCACCTCATCCGTAGTCACCACGTTCTTTAGTGACTTTGACATCTTGGCTATTATACGCTCAAGAGTCTCGCCAGTCTTTGAATTCTTCCATCCGCCAGCCTCGTCCTCAACCGCGAGATCAGATGGCACTAGTGCTCCTCGCGAATCCTTGAATGCAAACGACTGCACCATGCCTTGATTAAACAGTTTCTGAAAAGGCTCCTTTGTAGAAACAAATCCTAGATCGTAAAGAACCTTGTGCCAGAAACGCGAATACAAAAGATGCAATACAGCGTGCTCAGCCCCTCCCACGTATAGATCCACCGGCATCCAGCGCTTTTCAAGAGTACTATCCCAACCGGCCCCATCGTTATGTGGATCGATAAACCGGAGATAGTACCAACACGAGCCCGCCCACTGCGGCATCGTATTTGTCTCACGTCGCCCCTTTTTGCCTGTGGTCGGATCGATCACATGCAACCACCCCTTAGCCTTCGCCAGCGGCGATTCACCACCCTCAGATGGCTTATAGTCTTCCACCTGTGGTAGGATTAGCGGTAGCTCTGCGTCAGATAATGAGGTTGTGGTGCCATCATCCCAATGAACTATCGGTATCGGCTCACCCCAGTAGCGTTGCCGTGAGAATAGCCAATCACGAAGTTTGTAGTTGACCTGCCGCCTTCCCAGACCATTTTTTACGATGTAGTCGACGACTACCTGCCGACCCTCGTACCATTTCATGCCTTTTGCTGGCTCAGGGGATTGCAATATACCATTTGGCTCGCGATAAAACACCTCAAAGCTCTTAACCTTCTCAGCTAACTGTGGATCCTCTGGCAACAATGCATAGCGGAGTGGAATATTATACTTCTTAGCGAATTGGTAATCGCGCTCATCGTGAGCACTGCAGTTAACAATGCCAGTTCCGTAGTCAGCAACGACATATGAGGCGATCCAGAGCGGCAGATCTCCAGTGCCGAATGGATTTTCTACATAGCGCCCGGTGAAGATCCCCTCCATCTCTTGATCAAAATCGTGTCTACGCGAGAGCTTTTTAGCCTTTATGTACTCGACGAACTCAAGCACCTCCTTCTCTCGATCTGTTCCGCGCACAAGTATCGGAATCAGTGAGTGCTCGGGAGCTATAACAGTGAATGTCTGCGCTAGAAAAGTTTGCGGTATAGAGTCGTACACCTCAAACTCAATATCTAGATCCTTTATTCTTTGACTAAAGTTAACTCCTTCACTTCGCCCGATCCAATTACGCTGCTGCTCTTTAATACTTTCAGGCCAATCTATCTCCATTAGCTCAGATAACAAGCGCTCTGAGTACTTGGTGATTCGCAGCATCCACTGCTTCATTGGCTTTCGTACAACTTCATGATTACCACGCTCTGACCGACCGTTAATCACCTCTTCATTCGCTAGTACCGTACCAAGTGCTGGACACCAGTTGACCATTGCATCAGCGTAATACGCCAAGCGATGTTTGGCCTGATACTGTTGAATCGCTAATATGCCTGCCGCTTGTACCTCTTGTGGAATCGGCAACTCTTCAATCGGCCTGGCCTTATTTAAATGATCATCAAACCAAGAATTGTAAAGTTTAAGAAAGATCCACTGCGTCCACTTATAGTAATCCGGAGTGCAGGTTTTTATCTCACGCTCCCAATCATATGAGAGTCCGATCTTTTTTAATTGCGACGTAAAATTTGCACAGTTTTTTTCGGTGATCAGCCCCGGATGTTCTCCGGTATTAACGGCGTGCTGCTCCGCCGGCAGTCCGAATGCATCGTACCCCATCGGGTGCAGCACATCGAACCCCTGCATGCGTTTAAAACGCGAGTAAATATCAGTAGCAGTGTAGCCAAGCGGGTGCCCGACGTGGAGCCCGGATCCTGATGGATAAGGGAACATATCGAGCACATATACCTTTGGTTTTCCAGTATCTTCTGTTTTAAAGGTTTTATTGCTCTCCCAAAACTTTTGCCACTTAGGTTCTATTGATTGTGGGGCGTAGCCTTTCTGCTCATTGTCTGACACTGCGTGTATCTCCTTTAGTAGCGCTGGAATACCAGCCACGTTTCTGCTGAAAGCCTATTTGTAACCCATTTCGACCGGATTCGACAAAGGATGTAAGGCGATAACCCCCAGATAGACGAATTATTTCTGCTAGCAAATCTTGCACAGGATTATAACCCATCAAAAAAACTACCCTATTCCGACTTTACATACACCCGGAATTTGAGTACGCTTCTGGCTCCTTTGGCGCCCTAGCGTCAGCGGTGCTTCAAATGGAGTCGTAGTTCAGTTGGTTAGAACGCTCGCCTGTCACGCGAGAGGTCGCGGGTTCGAGTCCCGTCGGCTCCGCCATTTGGACCTTTAGGTCCAAATCCCGAATCCCACGTCAGTCGAATCTGCGAGCTTTCGCGTGACCTTGGTCACGTGAGAGGAGGGGCCGCAGCCGTGAGCCACGCAGGGGCGACGGCATAAAGGCACCTAAAACAACTAGCAATAAACGCGAGCTAGCGCAGCGTTTATTTCCTTGCGGGGTTCGAGTCCCGGTTCCCCCGACGTAGCCTTGGCGAAGTCGGGTCGGCTCCGCCATTTTT
>CAZZLV010000254.1:0-3634 GCA_964655155.1 uncultured Bdellovibrionales bacterium | reverse complement strand
CTAACCAGATTCTTAAGAAATTCAGCTCACTTTAGTTCAGCCTGACCGTATTGCTTTGCCTTAATGTTAGGGGTATCTACCGCTACATGGGTGCAGGATCTGGACACGGTGAGGCAACTACGAAGGTAGCATCGCAGGAAGCTGTGCGGTTACGTTGGCTGATTCTGATCCGCTGGGCTTCCTTTGCGTCTTTGGCCTTAATCTTTCTGGGAGCCAACTATCTCCTTGAATTAGGGCTTGATGCGGGCTTTATCGTTGAGATCCTTGGGGTAGGATGCGCAACGAATATCTTTCTCGACCTGATTAGTCGGCGGTCGCCTGAGTATCCTGATCTGATCGCCGGGTTGACTTTGATTTTTGATGTCTTGTTGCTAACAGCGCTCCTGTTTATCAGTGGCGGATACACCAATCCATTCAGTATGGTTTTTATTGGCTACGTGGCATTAGCTGCTGTGGTGCTTGACGCTCGCTGGACTTGGGGAGTATTTGGAGTGTCGCTAATATGCTTCTTTACCCTCTTTTTTGTACATCTTCCGTTACCGCAGCTTGCCGCGCATGCCCATCACCTGCATCACCAATCAGCGTCAGGTTTGCGTACCTCGGGGTTTTCTCTGCATCTGCACGGAATGTTGGTCGCGTTTGTCTGTATCGGAGCGATCGTTGCTACATTCGTTACCCGGATGAATCGTGAGTTGGCAGAGCAGTCTCGTGTTATCTCAGATTTAAGAGATCGCGAAGACGAGCGCAAGCGATTGGTATCCCTGGCGACCTTGACCGCAGGGGTTACCCATGAGTTGGCAACACCTTTGGGCACCCTTTTATTGATAGCGGAGGAGTTGGCAGCTGAGCTAAAGGACTCACTGCGCTGGAGAGATGATGTGACGCTTCTGCAAGGAGAGGTACACCGATGTAGCGCGATCTTGCAGCGCATGCGCGCAGCCAATACCGAGCTGCAAGGCGAGGTACCACGGCTTTTTTCTGTGGCTGAATTGATTAAGGAGCTTCAGGAAGGGTTCGCGCATGCTCCGGTGCCGGTTGAGTTTACAGTAATAATTGGAGCAGATCCGGGCATGTATTCACTTCGACATGCTCTGATGGGATCCCTGCAAGCGCTTGTTCGTAATGCGATACAGGCGTGTGATGCGAGTGGGCGTGTTCTGTGCCGTGTTAAGGATACAGCAGATGAGATTATCTTTGTAATTGAAGATTCCGGTGCAGGGATGAGTCAAGAGGTGCAAGAACGGATTGGAGAGCCCTTTTTCACCTCCAAAGCCCCCGGTCAGGGAATGGGGCTCGGAATGTATCTGACTAAGCTGTTCGCGCAGCAGGTGGGCGGTGCGGTCAAGATCACTTCGGCTCTAGGTAATGGAAGCCTAGTTGAACTGAGAGTGCCTAAGGTTATGCAAGTATGAGCGATCAACCTAGACGGATAGTAGTATGCGATGATGATGTAGCCTTTCGTCGTCGGTTAGTTCGCGCGCTTCGTGATCGTGGTAAGGAGGTCTATGAAGCCGAGCATGCCGAGCACGGCCTTGAGGTGTGTATGGAGTATAAGCCAGATGGATTGCTAGTGGATCTACGCATGCCGGGAGAGGGTGGTTTGTGGCTCGTTGAGCAGCTTTGCCATCTGCGCAACACAGATGATCGGTCATCATCGAGGGATTCTCAGCAGCCTGCAATTGCTCCTGAGTGTCGGATCGTGGTGCTTACCGGATTTGGAAGTATCACAACCGCGCTGGATGCCGTTAGACGCGGAGCGCTGAATTATATCACGAAACCGGCAACTGTTGATCAGATACTGCACGCATTTTCGCCTGAATCGACCGATACGCCACGCCAGGTGGCTATGCCGTCTCTGGCGGAAGTAGAGGCAGAATACGTTCAGCGCGTTCTCAACGAGTGTGAAGGCAACGTATCGCAAAGCGCTAAGATTCTCGGCGTACACCGCCGCAGCCTCCAGAGGAAGCTTAGGCGGGGGTGATAACTTTATTCGCCAGGTAATCGAGGCAAATTTGCCATTGATAGTGATTTACAAAAGTCCTTGCCACTAAAACTGGCAAGGCTTTAGCCGTAAATCACTATCCCGAATCTTGCACTTTCGTGCAATATCCGAGCGAGCAAGTGCAAGGAAGCACCTGCAAATTCCGAAGCGCAGCGGAGGAATTTGGAGCCTACAGTTTGTGTGGGCACTATGGGGCCCACACAAACTGTAGATGGACTAGAGCCCGAGCAGCATGGCAGCTATCCAGGGGAAAGCTACCGTTACATCGCTCTGGATAATCTGAAAATAGCTCTCAGTTGATAGTTTGTCCCAGGTGATCTTCTCTTTACCCCCTGCTCCGGAGTAGGAGCCGTAAGACATCGGCGAGGAGCCGATCTCTATAAAACCAGCCCAGTCACGTACTTTATGAATGTGCAGGTCGTGTTTGATCGACGGGACGACGCAGATCGGAAAATCAGCGGCGATCCCTCCTCCCAGTTGTAGGAACGCGATCGGATGCTGCTTTGATTCTCGCAGGTACCAGTCATACATAAGGTGAAAGTAATCAAGACCTGACTTCATCACCGCTGATTTAACGGTAGTAGCGCCACGCTTTTTATTTGGGCCGCTATAGGTATAGCTAGCAAATATGTTACCCATGGTGGAATCTTCAAAGCCCGGAATAACGACTGGAATATTCTTCTTGAAGGCAGCATACGTCCAGCAATCTTCTGGGTTTGCTCCCTTGTCCGGTGAGATCAGCTTTTTGGCGAATAGTCGGCGAAAATATTCGTGAGGGAAATAGCTCTCTCCCTTTCTTTCGGCCTCTTTCCACATCGCCAAAAGGTGCGGCTCCATGATGCGGACGCTTTCGTCTTCAGGAAGAAATGTGTCAGTGATACGGCGCAGGCCGGCGTCGCGAAGCTCGGCTTCCTGGGCAGGGGTTAGCTCGGTGTAGCGAGGAATGTACGCATAGTGTGAGTTAGCAACGTAGCGGTAATACGACTCTTCGTGGTTCGCTCCTGTGGCAGAGATGAGGTGCACCTTGTTCTTGCGGATCAGTTCAGCAAGCATGATCCCGACCTGAAAAGAGCTAAGTGCTCCCGCGAGTGTGACTACGATCTTTCCGCCACGTTTCAAATGTTGATTCAGCCACTGAGCTGCCTGTAGCGTAGCGCCACCGTTGCAGTGATGGAGAGTGCGCTCAGCAAAGGCACTCACCGGCTTATTTTTGCCTTTAACGCTGGTCGTAATCGTTTCTCCAGATCGAACTCGGTTGGTTTCGTGGACGATCATAGAGCGTAATTGCGGAGAGAGTTTGCGTAGGGTGCTTGGTTTCATGCGTATAAAAACCCAAAGATATTAATCAGACATGTGTAAAATGAATCTCGAGTAGGTAGCTGCTTTTATGAGCGAGCAGACCCAACTTAGGGAGCGAGAGAGTAGCAAGGTTCGCAAAAATTGCAACACGTCGCGTACGAGGTAAACCCTGCGCGAGTGATTTTTTTCAAAAAATCACTCGTAATGGCAGGGCGAGCGCAATCTTGGCCCTCATAAACATCATCAGTAGCCAAGTTGCGCCGTAGAAGACAAAAAAACTCTAGCTGTAGAAAGAGACTATCTAGTTTCTGATAAAAGTGGGACTATTGGGGG
>CAZZLV010000253.1:0-3652 GCA_964655155.1 uncultured Bdellovibrionales bacterium | reverse complement strand
TGCAAGATTCGGGCGAGCAAGTGCAAGGAAGCACTTGCAAATTCCGAAGCGCAGCTGAGGAATTTGGAGTCTGCAGTTTGTGTGGGCACTATCGGTCCCACACAAACTGTAGGCGATGAAGAAAGAGGCCATGGATGGCCTCCTTCTGAGCATTTTTCACGGCGAGCGCAGCGAGCTTCGTGAAAAATACGGACTAGAGAGCGCAGGGAATGACCGCAGCAACACATAATACAAATCTCACACCCCAAACTGCCTCGGCTCGATCATGGTGTTTGCCAAGGGTGCTACTTGTCGTATTTATAGTGATTATAGTTCTCGTATGTGACCAAAGTACGAAGCAGCTCGCTCTTGTTTCATTTCAGCCGGGTGAGATACGTACTGTCATCGATGGATTATTCAACTTGACACTCTCATTTAATCGAGGTGCTGCTTTCGGACTATGGTCTGGTCTTGAGAGTGGCTGGCGCGAGGTTGTGCTGGGATCAACGATCCTTGTCGCGCTCAGTGTCGTGGGTTTTCTGCTTACTAGGCCATACTATCAATCACGTATCGCGCAGACGGCTCTGGCTGGGATTCTGGGCGGGGCGATCGGAAATGTTCTTGATCGCTTCATGTACGGAGCGGTTATTGATTTCCTTGACTTTTATCTAGGCGAGTCACACTGGCCAGCGTTTAATATAGCTGATAGCGCTATCTGCGTCGGGGTTGGACTTTTGCTGATGCTGCCCAAGACTAGCAAAGAGGCGGGTAGCTAAAATCGAGCTTTTTACGTCGATATTTATTGCCGTCCTGATGAAGTCTTCGTACAATCCGGAAAGTATCTGAGCATAAGTTCGGTAGTGGCAGCTCTGAAAATGGCGCATATGACTAAAATCACCTTGTCTTTTTAATTTTCGGTGCTCACCCTGACTGTTCCAGGGATTGAGCTTCCGAAAGGTTCAAAATACTTCGTGCGTTTAGCCATCAGCATCATTTTCATCCGGCTTAACTGCCGAACTTAGGCTCACAGGTGATCGCTTTCGTTATTTTTCCAGGTAATAACCATGTACAGCAGCCTCTGCTCCAAAAACAGACTTCGACCAAGCTTGCAAGTTTGCTCTCAAGTGTACCTGATGCGCTATACAGGGCTGCCCAAATTTACGTTGCTCATATCGGCTTTGCTCATATCAGCCCTGTCAGGGTGCGCACGGCGCGATAGCTACACCACTACTGGTGCAGTTGCTGGTACTGTAGTCGGAGCAGGTGCTGGCGCTGCTATCGGAAGCGCCTCAGGCAAGGTCGGCACGGGTGCCGCTGTTGGTGCCGCTGTTGGTGCGATCTCAGGAGCAGCGATAGGCGATGTTCGTGATGATGCTGAGAGCGCAACTAAACAACAAGATGCATTCATGGTACGCCAGGAGGAAGAGCGCAAGAGACAGGAACGTGAGTTTGAAGACCTCAAGCGTCAACAGTATCATGACCAATACCTCAAGTCGCGCTATCCGCAGCTAAAAGAGTAGCGGCATTAAAGAGCAAATTTACAGAGTTGGATTGCAGGTGTTGACATGAAGTTAGAAAGCATCTCTTTACGGCTAGATGTGCGCAGTAGAGCGCTTGCTATCGGCTTAGCACTTGCCGTGTCGACACTTGCTGGCTGCACCAAACCGCGCCAAACAACGGCAATTGGTTCAGGAGTTGGTGGTGCTATAGGCGCAGGGCTCGGAGCTATCGTCGGTAATCAGACCGGGAATGCTGGAAGTGGGTTAGTGGTCGGCGCGAGCGCTGGAGCAGCGGTCGGTGCCTTAGTTGGCAATGCCCTCCAAGCACAAGAAGAGCGTAACACGACACAGGACGAGGCCATCAAACGCCAGGAGCGCGTAATTCAAGCGCAAAAAAATGAGATCAACGAGCTTAGGTTAGTTCGTGGGGATGATTCATTCTCTTCCAACTCCGCAATTTCCTCATCGCCGCGTTATAGTTACCGCGGTACGCTTGTAAACTCTAATTCGGCTGAAGTTGCTCGCCAACAAACGCGGCTACAGCAACGTGGGCCCAGGCCAGCAAACTCACGCCTGGCAACCTCAAGCAGCAGCGCTGCATACTATCCAAGCTACTATCAGGCGAAGCAACATCAAGTTACACGTCACCGATCCTCACGCTACGAACCCTCGCGCCGCGAGCCACTACCTGACACCCCCTCAAGTTACAAACCAAGGGCTAATCTACAGGCGGTGAGATCGCCGTCAAATGCTGGGCTGCGCACTACACCTAGTGAAGTGCTGCCCCCACCGGCAGTTCTTCCATCATTATCAACGAACTCCTCACAGACGCTGGCGAGATACGATGTGCAATCGGATCTCTCGCCTACAAAAGGGCGAGCAAACGGAGCAGAAATCAATGAGAGTGATTTGCCAGCGCCAAAAGGAGATGCCGACACAGCCACTCGTGCTGTTGCTCCAACAGCTGCGTTACTGCAACAGCCATCACGGCCGCAATCAAAGGAATGCAAAGAGGCGCTCTCTGAGCGTGACGCAGCTGCGGAAGCCACAGATAACTCCGACAAGCTTTTCCATCTCCGCAGAGCGCTTAGGCTTTGCCCACAAAGTGCGCCGCTACACCATGAGCTAGGAAGGCTGTACGCCTCCATGCAGCGATCCCGAGATGCCGAGGATGAATTTAAACAAGCTCTATCAATCGATCCCTCTCTCAGCGCTGCAAAACGCGAGCTAGGGGCGCTTTTAAAAGAAGAAGTGCAGTTCTAGAGGGGTATGTATATGCGATATTTGGCGCGAGTTTTAGCCCCCTATTTGTTGGTTGCCATCACAACTAGCTCAACCGGCTGCATACACAAAGGACTCAGTACAACAGAGCCAGATCAATTACGGCGCGCGTCTAGCGGAGCAGAGATCGGCGCGATTATCGCTCCGCATTTCGAATTTCAGGATCAGGTTATTCGTACTAAACCCTTGCGATCGGCGCAAAACGACCAAATAGTCGCTGAAAATGATCGCCTTATCGCTGAGCTGCGGCAGAGAGGGATTGATGTTCGTTATTCTGATCGCGGCGTTGTAGTAAACCTACCAGATGTGCTTTTTAAGACCGGCGAGGCGCAGCTTACTACAACTGCTCGTGAGACGGTCTTTGAGATAGCTCAGGTACTCAAACGCGCATCCTCACGAAACTTACTTGTTGAGGGACACACTGATGCATTTGGCGACATTCAGTACAACTACACCCTCTCACTTGCACGTGCGCAAGAGGTAGCGAGGGCACTATTAGCTGAAGGGATACCTGAATCAAAGATTTCGACCCGAGGCTACGGGGAAACTACCCCAATAGCCAGCAATCAAAGTGAACAGGGCCGCAGACGCAACCGCCGGGTTGAGGTAATTATCCTTTCGTAACTACTCAGCAAATGTAGCGACTTTAGGTTTATAACCATATTTTTGGATGTATTTACAGGAATACGCTTGAATTTTGGGGCGAAAGAGGGCATATCAGCTGAGAGTAGTGTCTAAGAGGGTTGGTACGTATGGGACTGTTCGGTGGAAAAAGGGGGCAAGAGAGACCAAATGGCTCAGGCCCTAGTGCGGCTCAAACTGGGGGGGGGGGGGCATCCGTTGGTATGACCTGGTGGAACATGCAAGGAACTCATTGGACAAGCGAGCAATTT
>CAZZLV010000252.1:0-3670 GCA_964655155.1 uncultured Bdellovibrionales bacterium | reverse complement strand
CAGTGATTTTAGCCAGATGCGCCATTTTCGGGCCCGCAACTGCCGAATTTAGGTTCAACCATCTGCACCATTTTCATCCTCCTTAACTGCCGAATTTAGGATAATAGAGGTCGCATGTCTGGTTAATGTCTATAGCATTTTTCAAAATTCATTATCGTTATAACGGCCTTTTTTGGAAAAAGCTATCACCTAAGCAGACCAGGGTAACCTCGTTTTTATTGTGGGTAAGCTGTCGGCCGTCGAAAAATCGTGAGTGCGCTCGTAGAAAGGCAGAGAGTGCCAGCAGAGTTTCAGTCTCCGGTGCTCCTTTGAATTTCATGGTTACGCAGAGATTGCGACAAAGCTTGTGCGTAACCCAGCTTTCTACCAGCCGTGCCGTATTTTCAGGGGTAGTAATCACGTCACAGACCAGCCAATCAACAGGGGCTGCTGGGCGCCAAGTTAGTGCGTCGCCGCGTAACCATGACACCGAGCGATCTTGCATTAGAGGTGCAGCAAGTGGGCTACGATCGATAGCGGTAACTGAGAGTCCGAGCTCTCGTAGCACATGTGTCCAGCCTCCTGGGCTAGCACCTAGATCCACAGCGCGTGCACCACGCTCGAAACGGAGAGAAAATACCTCAATCGCCTCTCGCAATTTCTTAAAGGCACGCGATGGAGGACGTTTGTCATCCATGATCGCGTGATATCCAGCCATGCTAGAGGCGAGTGAGGATCTGTAAAGGCGCCGTGTTTCATGGTTGGCGATGCTCACATAGCCGGAGGTTGGCTCGGTAAGTACCACCTGAACAAGGGTTGAGTGAGGAGTGGGTTTCTGTTGAAGGACACGTAGGTAGCTACGACGCTTTTGCTTTAATAGTATCTCAACAGCCTCTCGTACCCTAGAAGTACGAGCGTACTGTTTACCAGTAACTACGCTCTCTGGTTCAAAGACGTGGAGGCTCCACGATGGTGGTGAATCCTCAAAGGCAGAAGTCACGATTTCAAGAATTGCGGAGGCCCACAACGAGATCGACGTGGCGCGCAGAAAATGGGCATCTGGGAGACACTGAGCGGAAAAAAAAAGCGGCAGCGAGCAGAGATCTTTATGAGAGGTGTGGCTAAGCACTACCGTTTGATTGCTAGTCTGGGTACACTTCACCTCAGAGGCGCGGTATCCCCGACTGGTGCTGTTCGAAAGCTCTGAGCAGAGATATCCTTCCTGTTTAACACGCGTAATGCACACTGTATTTAGGGGTGTATGGCCTTGGGCGCTAGTGTGATCGGCGGCATTTCCCTGAGTGGAAGATAGCTCAGCAGAGTTTATTAGCGCAGCGGAATGTAATAGCGCAGCGGAATGTAATTGAGAAGGACGGGAATCGTTCATGAGTCGTAACAGTCGAACGGGGAATTCTATCACAAGAGAGCAAAAACAGCGAGTAAAAAGCGCCAGTCGCAAGCCAGGTGCCGATCGGCCACGGGAGTCGCTCACTAAGTTCTATGGTGTGCAGGCGTGTCGAGCGATCTTCCAACACCGCCGCAATGATATTCAGCGTGTTTTTGTGCAGTTTGATTTGCAAGAGGTGTTCCAAGATCTACTTGATTGGAGTGCGCAACGTGGCATACCTCACAAGGTCGTTGCATCAGCTGAGTTATCACGGATCGCAGCGACAGAGCATCACGAGGGCGTTTGTTGTCAGGCAAAATCGCTTAAACCTCTATCAGTGAGCGCTTTGACAACGCGCCTGAAGGGTATCCCAACGGCCTGCGTGCTTGTACTGGAGGGGGTAGAGAATCCGCACAACATAGGGGCTATCCTGCGTACAGCCTGCTTTTTTGGGGTACAGGGAGTTGTTCTAATATCGCAGCAGCTTTCGACTCTTTCCGGAGCAACGTGTCGTGTGGCTGAAGGGGCAGCTGAGGAGCTACCTGTTGTGCTTGTGCGCCACGTTGATGAGGCGCTGGTGCCGCTGAAGAGATGCGGCTACACTTTGTTTGCCACAACACCGCATAAGGCGCGATCGATCTACGCTACTAACTGGCCCGAAAAGGTGGCAGTTATCTTTGGCGCAGAGGGGCCCGGACTTTCGGATCTTGCACTGCAGGCGGCCAGCGAGCGAGTAGTTGTACCGCGCCTTGGAGCGATGGAGAGTCTAAATGTTGGTGCAGCAGTGGCTAGCGTTCTAACTGAGATTAGGCGCCCGATTCAGATGCTCGATGCAGGCGCAGAGGTAGGCGCTCCGGTGAAGTAATTTGAGCGACGTTGGCTAGCTCTGCGAGTGGCGCGTTGACTATCTGGCGGGCTATTATTTCAGCACCAACTGGACATGAAAGGAGTCCACGGCTGCCGTGTCCAACGTTGACGAAGATTCCAGAAACAGGGCTAAATGTTACGCGATTGGCTAGGTTTGTGCCTGAGCGAAACTGAGCTATCTGGCGATTAAAGAGTTCATAATCAGGCAGCGCACCTATATATGGTAAACGATCGATCGTTGACGTCCGGAAACAGACACGCGCATTTAGACTAGCTCTAGGACTAAATGCCTCAGATGTTGCCAGCGAAAGGGTCGGGAGCCATTTAGAGCTAAGCCGTAACATCTCCTCGGTATCTGAAACACGTGGTAGGAGTTCATTATCATCATGGCTGTAGTGCGCACCGATGAAGTGCATCCCGGCAACATCAGGGGTTATATATCCGCCGTAGGAGACCACCGTGCGTAGGGCACGGGATGCATCATTCGAGCGAGCACAGATAGTTTGTCCTCGGATCGCCTCTAGTGGCAGCCATGATGTTAATTCGAGAGTAGCAGACTCGTGCGCAGCACACACCACGACCGAGTTGCTTAGAAACGAACGTCCATCCTTCAATAGGCTTACCCAGGTTGTTTTATCGCGCTTGATCGAGCAGCACGCGGCGCCTAGAGCAAGAGTTAGTCTACTGGAGTCTACAGCTAGAAGTTGTTCTACAAAGCCTTGCGGGGAGAGGAACCCGGCGTCTGGGACGTATAGCGCCGATGAGTCTATCGTTATGCCTGCTATACCGAGGGTCTCGGTGGGTTTAACGCGATGCACAACCGGAGCTCCGAGGATCGCTTCCGCTGATGCTGTCATCGCTGCGAGGCGACGATTTGATGGCAGTTGGAGCGCACCCGTCTGGTGAAAGCTTTCCCTGCACCGCGGGTGCTTGCTAAGCAAGGTGTGCGTGAAGGCGTATCCAGCGGAGTAGAGGGCTTCAAGATCAGATCTTTTCGTTGAGAGATAGGGGGTCAGGAGCCCCCACTTGTTGCCGGAGGCCTTTGCTGCGACCTGCGGAGCGCTGTCGACTAGTGCAACCTGGAGACCGCGATCGAGCAGCGCGTATGCCGTCGTACAACCTGCTAACCCGGCTCCGATTACGACCACATCAAAGTTGTGTTTTGAATGCATAGCTGCAGATTAGCATCTATAGCGATTCGCAGTAACTGCTCAGCGGTTTTAACCTAAATTCGGCAGTTAATGCGGATCAAAATGGTGCAGCTGGCTTAAAGCACGAAGTATTTTAGTAACTACTCACCGGTTTTACACGTTGTGGTTCATGCTTCATGTCTCAATATTGCCATTTCGGTAACACTTTAGCACTTAGCCAAGACCATAATGAAAAACTGCAGCCCCGCAGGGGCTGACCATCGCGCCGGAGTTAATTCCCGTCCCG
>CAZZLV010000251.1:0-3672 GCA_964655155.1 uncultured Bdellovibrionales bacterium | reverse complement strand
ATTTTAGCCAGATGCGCCGTTTTCGGGCCCGCAACTGCCGAATTTAGGATTATAGACTTGCGACCTAACAGGAAGATATATGGGGAAATCCCTTAGTAAACAAACGGTGGTTGTTGGTGGTGGGCACGCCGGAATTGAGGCGGCCTATGCCGCAGCGCGGCTAGGAGTTTCAACGACTCTTGTTTCGCTCAGGTTGGCAGGTATTGGCCAGATGTCATGCAATCCAGCTATCGGTGGAGTAGGCAAGGGGCATCTGGTAAAGGAGCTCGATGCCTTAGGCGGCTTAATGGGGCGCGCGATCGATGCAACAGGGATTCAGTTTCGTATGCTCAACACCAGTAGGGGAGCAGCAGCGCGGGCGTCTCGCGCACAGGCCGATCGCGATCTCTATAAGGGTTGGGTGCAGCGTTACCTAGCAGAGGTGCCGAACCTAACGATTATCGAAGGTGAGGCCGCATCGATTGAGCTAGCTGGCAGAGCGGTGTCAGGGGTTACACTGGTAGATGGCAGCTTTATTCCAGCTACATCGGTAGTGCTAACAACGGGGACTTTTTTAAAGGGCTTGATGCACGCTGGATCAGATCAAACGCCAGGCGGGCGTCTCGGAGATAAAGCCTCAAATGCGCTAAGCGACTCTCTGCGTGCCCTCGGTTTCCCGCTCGGGCGTCTTAAAACTGGCACACCGCCACGCCTAAGACGTTCATCGATCAATCTATCTGAATTAGTAGAGCAGCCGGGTGACAACCCACCTCAGCCGTTCTCTTTTATGACAGGCGCGATCAACCGTCGGCAGATATCGTGTTGGATGACTGCGACCAATGAGCAGGCACACGACATTATCCGATCGAATAGAGAGCGCAGTCCTATGTTTAATGGGCAGATCCGCTCAGGTGGCCCACGCTACTGTCCATCGATTGAGGATAAGGTGTTTAGGTTCGCCAGTAAGCAGAGCCACACAGTTTTTCTGGAACCCGAGGGGTTTGATTCTGATATTGTTTATCCTAATGGCATCTCAACGTCGTTGCCGATAGATATACAGGAGCAGTTTATCCGAACTATCAAAGGGCTAGAGCGCGTTGAATTTATCGCTCCTGGATACGCAGTGGAGTACGATTTTGTTGACCCGCGAGCTTTAGCGCCAACCTACGAAACCAAAGATATCGCCGGGCTTTTCTTAGCCGGCCAGATTAACGGCACAAGTGGATATGAGGAGGCTGCGGCGCAGGGGCTTGTTGCTGGTCTCAATGCAGCGCATCGAGTGCTTGAGCGTGAACCAGTCGTGATCACGCGTGGACAGGGATACATCGGAGTTATGACAGATGATCTAACATCGATGGGGGTTGATGAACCGTACCGGATGTTTACCTCGCGAGCAGAGTACAGACTGATATTAAGAGAGGACAATGCAACGAGTCGACTATGCCCACTTGCGATCTCTCTGGGGCTCTTAAGTCGAGAGCAGATAGAGCAGTTTGAGAAGCGCCAAGGTGCCTATGAGCGGGCCCTAAACTGGCTGGCAGTAACGCGCCTTAAACCATCTCAGTCGGCTAACGAGTGGCTTGAGGGTAAGAGTACAGCAACGCTTAAAGATAGCGTTACGCTTACGCAGCTCCTTAAGCGTCCGCAACTAAACTTACAGGATATCCTTGAGGTCGCTCCATACCACGAAACCTTAACTGATGAGCTGTGCGCAGCACTTGAAATAGAGTGCAAGTTTAGTGGCTACCTAGATCGGCAAGAGGAGGAGGTGCAGCGACTCAAGAAGTTGGAGAGTGAGCGCATTCCAGCGGATTTTCCATACGAAGCAATCAAACAGTTGCGCACGGAAGCGCGAGAGAAGCTAAAGAAACACCGGCCCGATTCGCTTGGCCAGGCGATGCGAATTCCAGGCATGACACCAAGCACTATCTCGCTTCTGGCCGTGTACCTTAAGCGCCACAGAAGTGCAGCTGGTCTCGGCGCGGGTGGCGAAACCACCTGTGAGAATACAGTTGTATGAGTGCCTACCAATTCTGGGGGCTAGTTGCTTAGTTAGTAAAGGATAGTAAACCTAAATTCAGCAGTTGCGGGTCTGAAAATGGCGCATATGACTAAAATCACTTTGTCTTTTGAATTTTTGAGTGCTCACCCTGACGGTGCCAGGGTTAAAGCCTTAAGAAAAGTTCAAAATCCTTGGTGCTTTTAGCCACCTGCACCATTTTCGTTCACCTTAACTGCCGAATTTAGGTTAAATTAAACTTCATCTGCCCGCACATTTTTATCCATTTCGAAACTTCCAACGTTGCTAAGTAGATAGCGGGAGAACTGCGAATTCCGAAGCGCAGCGGAGGAATTTGGAGCCTACAGTTAGTGTGGGCACTATGGGTCCCACGCAAACTGTAGGCGCTGAGGAAAAAGGCCATGGATGGCCTTTTTCAGGGCATTTTTCACGGCGAGCGCAGCGAGCTTCGTGAAAAATACGGACTAGAAGGCTCCCGGATAAAGCCTCTGCAATGCATCACGCCAAGGTAATATCTCGACGCTATCTGCAAGGTGCCGCGCATACCTTTCGCGCGAAACTATCCAAGTGGCTGTTGCTTTAATATCTCTTGCTAAAGCCATAAATGGCCCGAGCCGAGATGAATTGACTTCTTCGGACGATTTAATCTCTATGGCGTAGAGCTCCCCTCCAGGACGCTGAATAATAAGATCGATCTCAGCTCCGTCTTTAGTCCGCAGATAAAACGCCCGCTCGTCTAAGCGCAGATAAGTACGAAGTCGGTGACACTCAAGGATAAAGAAATGCTCAAAGGCATCTCCATACTGATAGCTCTGAGGAATGATCTCAGTGGTGAGATCCCCACGCATGGCGCGAGTCACTCCTAGATCAAAAAGATAGAACTTAGATTTAGCTGTCTGAATTTTACGGACCGAACGATGAAAGGGTTCAAGATAAAATCCCAAGAGAGTATCGCTTAGTATCTCATAGTACCGTATCACTGCCTTGGCGTCTGTTCCGCTATTTCGTCCGATCTGGCTAGCGTTAATAATCTTGCCATTACACTGTGCTGCTGCTTCCAGAAACCTGAGGAACGGCTCAAGTTGCCTTACGACCTGCTCCTCTTTTATCTCCTGTCTAATGTAATTATTAACATAGCTTCTCAGATACTCGCGCTTCTCTTCTGCTGTATTCGATAACAGCGCTTTCGGTAGCGACCCCCAGTAAAGCACTTCGTGTAATTTGAAATCATCGCCCAACTCAGCGCTAGTGAGAGGAAAGAGATAGTTATCAAATGCTCGTCCGGCTAGCATGTTAGCGCCGCCGCGTTTTAGCTTTCGAGCACTAGAGCCACTTAGCGCAAATTTAAGTCCGCGCTTCTCTATAAATCTATGAACATAGTTTAAAAGAGATGGGATCCGTTGTATCTCGTCAGCCACAACCCACGAATCACGAGGAAGATCGGCAGGAATAATCTCTTCAAAATAGCTCGGGTTACGCATCAATCGTTGATACAAGGCATCATCAAGCAGGTCGATCCAGATGCAGCGCTCAGATGGCGGAAAAAGTCCCTCTAATAGCGATGTCTTACCTGTTCCTCGCGCTCCAAGGAGGAAAAAGCTGTTGCTTAATAACGGTTTAGCTAATCTATGGTACATATGCCAGGATTTTACGCCTTTTTTACTAGAAGTGCC
>CAZZLV010000250.1:0-3676 GCA_964655155.1 uncultured Bdellovibrionales bacterium | reverse complement strand
TTTTTACGGGAGAATCATGAATAACGACTTAAAAAACCGCTGAGCAGTTACGAAATAACAGCTCAAGTTTTGGCTGATTGTTGCCGTCCAGTCTCCCATTAGAACCTAAATTCGGCAGTTGCGGGTCTGAAAATGGCGCATCTGACTAAAATCACTTTGTCTTTTGAATTTTCGGTGCTCACCCTGACGGTACCAGGGTTAAAGCCTCCGAAAAGTTCAAAATACTTCGTGCTTATAGCCATCTGCACCATTTTCATACTCCTTAACTGCCGAATTTAGGTAGAAAGTACTGTTCCTCAGTGGGCGCTGATCTGGATTCGTCTCGCAGGGCCCGTATAGTGATTCATATATATGCGACTACCCGGTGATCTCAAAATAAGCAGAGTTCTTGTAGTCGATGATATGTCTTCAACCCGCGCTCTATTGCGAGATATGCTGATTAGCCTCGGTTTTGAGACCGTATCACTAGCTCGCAGCGGCTCGGATGCGCTACAGCAGATGGCCTTACAAGGCTATGATCTGATCATCAGTGACCAAATCATGGATGGTATGACTGGAACTGAGTTGCTAGAGAATCTGCGACGAGATAGCCGCTACTCTGACGTGGCATTCATCATGGTAAGTGCAGTTCGTGATGCCCCAGTTATAGATGCGGCGCTTAATATGGGAGTCGATGATTACATCGCCAAGCCGATAAGCATCGCTCTCTTAAAACGCAAAATAGAAGACGTTTTTCGCCGTCGTGCAGCAATCTGCTCGTAATAGCGAGATTTTAGCTGAGGTTTCACTAATTCAGACAGCTATAGATGTAATTAGGTTTATCTGCGCTGATCTCTAGCCAGGTGCAGATATAGCGTTTTTCAAAAGTCCGTAGCGATATAGCGGCTTTTGGAAAACGCTATCGATTCGCAGACGCCAATCAAAACAACAACCTATAGTGATTTACGGCAAAAGCCTTGCCAGGTTTACTGGCACGGACTTTTGCGGATCACTATAGACTAATGCAGCATTAGCTGATCACCTAGCGCTGGCAAAGCTGAAAACACCTCAAGGGAGGGCAGGGCGCTCACTACTTCTTTAATAATGGCAGCTGCCTCGCGGGTAGCAGTCGCTAGTTTGCGTATCTCTTCGATAGCTACGGATTGGGGCTGATTTACTATTCGCTCTTCAAGAAGAGCTGCCAAGCTAGAAGCCGATTGTGCTCCGGCATCTAATAGTAGGCCTTTGAGGGAGTGAACTACCCGACGGAACGTTGCCGGATCAGCTACTGGCAGCTGAGTAGCCTCCATAGCAACGAGCTGCTCCTGGTATGACTCCAAAAAGCCCGATAGGATCAGACCTGTCCTTCTTAGAGAATCTCCCGATCGCTCAAAAACCCCTTGGATATCTAGAACCATTGCGGCATCGTCTGGCATCTCAGACTTCAGCGTAGCGCGCAGCTCTACCATGCGATCAACAAGGTTCTCAGTAATTTGGCATAGCTCTGCGATAATGTAACGATCACTGTCTTCTTCCACTTCTGAATCGTTGCGCTGATCCGATTCGCAGGTAATTTGAGATATGAGTCGGCTTAGTCGTTTGGGATTAATCGGTTTAGTCAGGATGTGATCAATGCCAGATGCCAGCATTTTATTGCACTCTTCTGGAAACGCATAAGATGTAACGGCTACTATCGGCAGTTTTTTATTGGCATTTGACCGCCTCTCCAGCTCTCTGAAATTCTGAGTAGCTGTCATTCCGTCCATAACAGGCATCTGGATGTCGGTCAGCACCAGATCGACCTGCTGAGTATCTTGGTCAAAAGTCGGAGTTTTCGATGCTATGCGATCGAGCAATTGCTTTCCATTTTCGACTACTTCGACCGAGTGCCCGGCTTCTTCAAGAAGAGCCTTTAATATTATTTGATTCGTTTTCGCGTCATCGGCGATCAGGATATTCAGTTTTTGAAGGGCCTTTTCTGGCACCTCATCAGAGTCACGTACCGATCTTTTAGGTGATAATTTAGCTTCACACATCATGAGGATGTCGAGGGCGCTAGTAGGCTGTAGAGTTACGAAAAATCGGTCGTTGTGAGCTAAGATATCGGTTGAGGAGATCTCTACGGAAGGTACCGAATACACGACTCGCACATTGTTTTGAGCCGCAACGCGCAGCAGTGGTATCAACTCATCCAACAGAATATCGCTAGGCTTGATTATATGGATTATGTCGAACATCGAACAGTTGGACATAAGGATATCAATCTGCGCATGATCATCTAGCGAGAAGAGAGAAACATTGCAGCCGAATGAACGCAGTCCCTGAGCAACGGTTAGTTGTCGAATGTCAGGTGTGGCGACTACAGCAATAGTGTAGGGCCGAGATGGAAATAGATCTTGATCCTCCGACCCAGCGACGCTTTCAAGCGGCACATCAATAGAAAATGTCGATCCAGTACCGAGAGTTGACTCTACGGATATGGAACCTCCAAGTTTCTCAGTTATCTGTTTTACAATCGCCAGACCTAGCCCTGTGCCTGCGTATAAACGAGCCGTACCTTCGTCAGCTGTGGTAAAAGGGTCAAATATAGACTCTAATTTGCTGGGGGGTATGCCAATACCGGTGTCAGTTACGGAAAATCGAACTCCTTGTTTCCCCTGTTCAAGGTACTGATAGGGGCGTACATGCAGTGCTACATGGCCCTCCTGGCTGAATTTAAAGGCGTTTCCGAGAAGATTTACCAGAATGTTTCGGATTCTAGCAGCATCACCGATTACCAGACTAGGTACCTCGGGTGAGATGTCCCAGCAAAAGAGTAGCTCTGGCTTCTCTTCAAATCGAGGAATTAGGTGCTCGACAGTCGAGCGAATCACCTCGGCCAAATTAAAGGACTCCTGTTCCAGGGACAGGTCTCCGTTCTGCATCTTCGAAAAATTTAATATCTCATTGATCGTTTCAAGAAGCGTTAAAGCTGAATCTTGCGCCATTTGAATATACTGGCGCTTGCCAGATGCCGTCTCCTGCTTCATAAGAATACGCAACATACCTGTGATGCCGTGAATAGGGGTGCGAAGTTCGTGAGAAACCTTGGCAATGAAAAGAGATTTACCCTTATTCGCGCTCTCAACCTCGTAACGGGCATTGAGCATATCTATGTGATAGCTCTCCGCTGTGTTGAGCATCTGGTTTATAGAATTGATTGCAGGTGCTACTTCAGAGGCATCTGTAGGCGGAATCCGAAGACTGAAGTTGTTTGTCGCCGAGATGGTGCGCATCGCATTTGAGAGGTGCTCGATCGGCCTAATGAACATGCGATTAATCAGAGCAAGGGTTATTGCAACCGATACTGCTCCATACACGGTCACGGCCAATACGACAACAATTGCAACGACCAGAGGTGAGCTAGCTGTCTGCGCTGAGTTGTTGAGCCCCAGGGCAGACAATGCAAAGCAGAGCGCAATCGCCACTACCAAGGAGAGAGAAGCTGTAGTGGCAAGCAGTATTAAAGCGATCTTGTTTTTCACTTTGATCATGGCTCAGATGATTAGAAACTAGCCAGACACCTCAAATAGACTCTAAACTGCAGTGGGTATAAACCTAAATTCGGCAGTTGCGGGCCCTAAAACGGCGCATCTGGCAAAAATCACTGCGGCTTTTGAATTTTTGAGTGCTCACCCTGACGGTGCCAGGGTTGCGC
>CAZZLV010000249.1:0-3676 GCA_964655155.1 uncultured Bdellovibrionales bacterium | reverse complement strand
GATGGAGTCATGGGCGCCCCAACGGACCGCGGAGCTCTGCTCCGCTTGAAATTCGTAGTTACGGAAAGAGGTTTACGTGAGCGAAGCGACGCTTCGCGGTCCGACAACCGATCATGGCAATTAGGATGGAGCTTCAATGTCCCTTGCTGTATGGTACAAAGGCGTTACCTGGAAGCACGGAGTGCTCTATGAGTGAAAACAATCGGATTATCCGTCGTGTCGTAGAGACCGACCTCGATGAGCTGTGCTCACTGTTTCGCCAGCTTGATAACTTTCATAAGGGTGAGTGCGAATGTCGCGGAGTTGTGTGAGCTGGCGCTTCTTAGTTGCCGTATTTTTGGGGTGCTTCATCTGGTGGCATGACCCAACATCCCTCTGTGCCGATCCTACTGGTTCCACTTTATTTAGGGTTGGTGTGATTGCACCCCTGACTGGACCAGGTTCCGAGTATGGGCACGCTATCCGCAACTCAATTCAGTTGGCGTTAGAGGATAATAGAGACCTAGCCACCCGTGTGTCGTTCGTCTTTGAGGACGTCCCGTACGACCCGAAGCAGGCTGTATCCGCATTTCAGAATCTTATGCGAGCCAAGAGGGTCGACCTTACCTTCGTATGGGGAGTTCCCTTTTGCAATCCGATCGCCCCAATCGCTGAGGCTATGCGCGTGCCCATCATAGTTCAGTGTGTTCATCCGGAAGCCGCGCGTGATCGGAGGTACGTTATCCGTTTCATAAACGTCTCTGACGAGTACGCGAGTGTGACAACGCGCTATTTGGAATCGCAGGGGCTCAGTCGAATTGACGTAGTTGTCTCAGACAACCCGTATACTGAGGAGGTGCTGGCATCCCTGCAACGTAACCTAAGACCCGGCCAAACCCTTAAAGTTCTTGAACGTGTTAATCAAACAAGCATGGATTTTAGAGCTGTCATTTCGCGCATCAGACTGTCTGATGCGCAGGTGACGGGCGTGCTCCTATCTGCCGGCCAGATCTCCACATTTTATCGTCAACGACGCGAGCAGCGAGTCTTAAAGCCGACCTTCGGAACAAATCCATTTGCTTCAATCTCGGAGATTAGAGCAGCAGCCGGCAGTATGGACGGAGCAGTTTTTGCGGCCAATCAGGTGCGAGCAGATTTCATTGATCGTTATGAAGCCCGATTCGGTGATGGCGGACAGATCGGATTTGGAGCCCTGGCGTATGAATTTGCGCAAACCTTGAATAGGATCTTGATAAGCATAAAACCGAACACCCCGGATGAATTGCTACGAGCATTTGAGACGATTGGTCCTCAAGAAGGGGTAGCCGCGGGACCATATCACTACCGTTTTGAGGCAGCATATGGGAGGTTCTTTGATTTCCCCGTGTCTATGCAGGTGATTAGTGGGGTGCGATTTCGGGATGTGCCGTGATTGATCACATCATAAGCGATGCCTTTGATAGCCGCTGAACACATTCTCTCCAACCGGTCTTTGAGGTCAATCGCTGACGTAAGACGACGCACAAGAATTCCTGAAATCAATTGCCGGCGCTCTCGCTACACTCCACAGCCGACCGGCACACCTTGGCCTCGCGCATCGCTTCAAGGTACTTAAGTACCGCTTCACGATCACTGGAAGGAAGCCACGCAAACGATGGCATCGTAGAGCCCCAGCGGAGAGATGCAGGATTTTCGATCCTCTGCAGGATGCGTTCGCGAGGCCAGAACTCAGTGATATTTACCGGAACATTGAGCTCTGGGCCAACAGCACCTCCTACTTTGTTCAAAGAATGGCAGCGAGAGCACTGCTCACGCCACACGGTTAAACCACGGAGTACGGTGGCGCTCTTGTTGTTAGGAATCAGCTCTTGAGGGATCGAATCCCGCTCAAGCAAAACTTCGACGATCGACCATGGAGTGGGGAGGTGGTCTGTATCGGAATACGAGCCCTCCCATACAAGGGCGTCTGGGCCGGGATTAAAGGGCACCTTGCCGTGCTTTGAATTGGAAAAGGATCTCGAAGCTGAGTTTTGTTCTTTGTAGGCGAGGATGACTAGGCGTTTGGGGAGATCCTTTACCTGATGCCGAGAACGATACCCATCTGTAGCAATGAATGTGACAACTGCTTCTGTAAGGGGAAGAGATGCGCGCGTTGATAACCAGTTAAGGAACCCCTCAATCTCATACCCTTCATAGTGTCGTGTGTCGTGGTAGATCGGATCGTTTTTAGTGGAGATCTCCCTTGTCGCTATATGTGAGAGTTCGTGCGCCACTTCTGGATCGGTGAGACGCACGCTGCTTTGACTGAAGCATGCGCTCGGTTTGATTGTGCAAACCAGGATCGCTAGCTTTATCAGAACAAAGACTGTCGAAATCCTCCTGTCGCGCATCGGTATCTCTGTTATCACTCCAGCACCAGCTTAGCGAATCTATAAACGAGCTTCTTGCGCTCTTTGAATGCATCGAAGTGTATCGTAAGGGTTGCTGAGGTGTTTGATCCGTTTATTGCCTCAATCGATCCCTTACCAAATGATGGGTGGATTATCCGTGTCCCAACATTTAGTTGCTCAATAGCGGCTGGTTCCTTCCCAAAGTATTCCTTCGGAGTTTCCGGTTTCTTCTGAATTGCATCGGCAGGAGCTAGCATCGAGCGGATCTGATCGAGAGAGACGGCAACTCGGGGCTCTGGCGGCGGAACTCGTCGAGCATTCTTTGATCGACCCCACCGATTTCCTCCTGAGCCATAACCCTCATCATCACCACCACGGTCGTCGTCATCAAATGAGAAGTTGGGATATCCGCCGATAAATGTTGCACCTTGAGATCTCTCCGTACCCACAGCCGTCATCGATGCAGGGGCAATATCTTTTGCAAACCGACTCACGATGCGAGCGCCGCCACCACCCTGACCGCCAGAAGCAAACATACCTCGGTAGTACGCGCGTGTGAGGTAGAGCACCTTCATCGCGCGGGTAATCCCTACGTAACAGAGCCTTCGCTCCTCTTCCATCTCAGAGGGATTATCGAGCGTTCGGTAGTGGGGAGGAAGTCCCTCCTCGAGACCGCACAGAAATACGGTCGGGAATTCAAGGCCCTTGGCAAGGTGCAGCGTCATAAGGGACACTGTGTCCGGCTTTTCAGTCGATACGGAAGCACCACTTTCACTTGCAGGGAGATCTGCACCAGAGGTGAGAGAGATTCTGTCGAGGAAGTCCTTAACGATATCCTCCTTTGACTCCCCAGGTCGCTCCATCGTACGACCAAGTGACTCCAATTCCTGCAAGTTCTCAATTCGAGAGAGCGCCGTAGGATCCTTCATCGCTGCCAGCTTTGGACCGTATTCACTCTTCTCGACTATCCTGGCGATCAGGTCGCCAAGTGTTTGTGTGCGTAGATCGTTGGTTAGATCGGCTACCAGCTCAAGGAATTTATGAACACTCTTGTTGCTTGTTGCTACCTGCAGAGAAGCTTGTAGGTATGGGACCCCTGAGCGCTGAGCCTCGTCAATGACCGCCTGAATCGCTTGAGCTCCTATGCCGCGTGGAGGAGTGTTGACGATGCGTTGAAAGGCTTGATTATCGGCGGGGTTAATCAGGAGTCTAAGGTATGCAAGAATATCCTTGATCTTTTTGCGATCGAAGAACTTTAATCCGCCAAATATCTTATAGGGCACCTTGGCTCTCACGAGCGATTCTTC
>CAZZLV010000248.1:0-3685 GCA_964655155.1 uncultured Bdellovibrionales bacterium | reverse complement strand
TGGGTTATGACCCATCAGCAGCCATCGGCACCCACTCGATTCCGCGATGAGCCTAGAAATATAAAATCGCTTGAGGGAAACCTTAACTACCCTTCGGCGCTAGATCATATGCAGTCACCTCTGAAGAGAACTTGCACTCCCCGTGGCTGCCATCACAGAACGGCTGCTTTTTTGATGCACCGCACCGACAGATTGAAATCGCCGAGCGACCCCCGAGAGAAAACACCTTTCCCTGCGCATCACGAATCTCAAAATCGCCACCCTCAACACGAATTGGCCCATTGTTCTTGATCGTTAAGATGACCTTCCCATCACTCATACATCAGCTCCTCCTGAGTCTCAATCTTTATACGCCCATTTAGGCACCCAGTCGCTCATTTGGCAGCGATAAGGATTCCACCTACTGAGTATAGAAATTTATGCCGGTACTAACAATAATCAGCGAGCAGTATGCTGGTTGCCATATCGATTAGGCAAGGTAATGATGATCCTAAAAAGAGCAGTTAAGGTGGACTAAAATGGTGCCGGTGGTTAAGAAAACGGCGGATTTTGAACTTTTTGGAGGCTTTAATCATGGCACCGTCAGGGTGAGCACCGACAATTCAAAAGCCGAAGTTATTTTAACCAGATGCCCCATTTTAGGGCCCGCAACTGCTCTTTTTAGGATAACAGTTGCATGATGACTTTGATAACCCTACTGCTATGCCTATGAAAACAGCATCCCTTTTCAGCCAATTCATTTTGACCTGCTCGGTAGTTCTCATACCAACACATGCTCAGACACAGGAGGTTAAAGCTGGCATGAATACTCTTCTAGCTCCCTTTAAAAAGATCCAGCCTTATATCGCCTCGGAGCGACGATTCCTCGATCCGCACAATCGCGACACGGTATTACTAATTATACAGGACTTGCGGGCGAATTTTCATAAGGTAGAAGCTATTCCTTCGCGCTATCACTCTTTGCCTGGCTTTACCGAAAATGTTCGTGAGTTAGCCGACCTCCTTGACGACAGTAGTCGACGATTCTCTGAGGGAAAAACCTCATATGCCTGGTGGAGGCTGCGCAAGCTCCCTACAGATTGCTTCACCTGTCACGCCACATATAAGGTCAGCAACCACTATTCTAATCCAGGTGCCATAGATGAGACTCTGGATCCTCTCAACCGTGCCAGGTTCCTCTTGGCGACTCGCCAGTTCAGTGAGGCCCGCGATGCTTTTACCGAAGTACTTAAGAACCCCGAGTACAGGCTCGATTACAATGAGGCGCTCAGAAGTCTTGTTCTGATTACAACTCGCATTGATCGAAATCCAATTGAGGGAGCTGAGCATCTCCGTACAATCGCTCGCTCGACAGATCTTCCCGCAGAGGATGCTCGTGAGGCGCTACGGTGGGCAGATGAGCTGGCAGCATGGGGGCGAGAAAGTCCTTCTAAGCGTGCTGGCTCGCTGCAGCTAGCAGAGGAACTAATTCAACGTGGTTCAAAGGTCTCTCCTGACACGGCTCAGGATGACGTTTCACTTCTTCGTGGCACCGCTCTGTTGCACCAGCAACTAGAGGACGGAAAATTACCAAATCAACAGCGACCACGCGCGCTATACCTACTCGGCTTTGCCTATACCAAGCTAGCACTGTTTTTCTCGGAGAGCTGGGCAGAGATGTATCTGGAGCGGTGCATCACTGAATACCCCGGAACTAATCTCGCGCAAAAAGCTTACAAAATCTACCAAGAGCACATACTTGATGATTATACGGGAACTGCTGGCACGGAGATTCCGGATGAAATAAAGCTGCACCTAGAGGACCTGCGACATAGGGCTTACGGAATTGGTAGATTCACTCCAGTGGTCACAAAACGCACACAGTAAACAGCCCTAGTCCACACGCTCCGGCGCTTCTTAACAAGCGAAACGCATCGCCTCAAACCGAAATTCAGCAGTTGCGGGTCTGAAAATGGCGCATCTGCCCAAAATCACTTTGTATTTTGAATTTTCGGTGCTCACCCTGACGGTACCAGGGTTCAAGCCTTAAGAAAAGTTCAAAATACCTCGTGCTTTTGAGCATCAGCACCATTTTCATCCTCCTTAACTGCCGAATTTAGGTTAAATCCTCAGCACCGTTCAGGTTCTGTCTCATACACCGTAGAACAACGATCCTATCCGCAAGAAAACCCCGATCATACACGGCCTTCAAGCTCTCACAGTACCATATTATCAACTTCAAGTGGGGATAATCATGAAAGAGCAAGGTGAAATACCAGAGAAGAGACCTCGAGGATTCGCGGCTATGGATCCAGACCGACAACGTGAAATTGCGAGCAAAGGGGGTCGAATTGCCCACCTACGCGGCAATGCCCACGAGTTTACCACTGAGGAAGCCCGCGAAGCTGGCCGCAAGGGCGGACAAACCGTGAGCAAGGATCGCAAACACATGGCTCGGATTGGGCGCCTCGGTGGAGAGGCCCGCGGTCAAGGACGCGGCGATTCGACAGAGGAATCCTCGCAGAGTCAGAGATCGCAGTAGATATGGCGTTTTCCGAAAGTTCGTAGCTATATAACGGCTCTTTGACTACGCTATCGATTCGCGGACGCGAATCAAAACAACAACCTACAGTTATTAACGGCAAAGGCCGTGCTAGTTTTACTAGCACGGACTTTTTACAAATCACTATATCTCTCACAAAAGAGATTCGCGAATACCACGCAACTTAGCAACCGATGGGGATAAGCTGGCTAAAGCCTCCTCGAGTCTCACTGATACGGATCCTCGCAAAAGCTTTATGGGCTTTTTTCAGGTGGCCACTTGGAGTATTCTCCCGCTCTAATCAAAAATAGCTAATTTAGTTTTAGCACCTACTAATGGACGAATTGACGGGGTAGGTACTAATCATAAATAACAACTTCAAAAACTGCTGAGCTGCTGCGAGGAACTGTATACTTGATGAATGCTGCATATTTTCACATCACCCTGGTTCATATTCCAGTTATATTGGCTCCTGTTGGGGTAGTTTTACTTGCTATCGCCCATCTGCGAAAGTCTTTGGCCGTTGCACGCGTAGGGCTAGGGATATTGATTGCCGCAAGTATCGTAGCGATTCTTGCATTTTTTCTCGGCGAGGGAGCCGAAGAGCTAGTTGAGCACCTTCCTGGAATATCCCAATCCTTGATTGAACAACACGAAGAGTTTGCCGAGATAGGACTCTGGAGTGCTATTGGTGCAGGGTTTGCGAGCCTGTGCACATGGGTAGCCATCTCACGGTGCGCCTGGATAGAGCGTGTCCTACTCATCACGACTTTTGTTGTATCATCTGTGGCAAGCGTTGCTCTCGCCTATACTGCGCACCTCGGAGGAGCCATTAGACACCCTGAGGCATTTTTGCAAACAGATCACGCAATCCATTCGGAGCACAATCAAGGAAGCGCAAACAATTAGATAAGGGCTCTTCGTGGAATCGAGTGGGTAGAATTGGCGTTTTCGGACGTGAACATGCACGTGCACGTAAACGTGATCGTACCCGAAGAAGTGTGGTCACACGCCCTTAAAGGCAAAGCTTAGAAAGCATGGCAGCAATCCGTGTAAGCAAAAGCTTTTCGGCACGATACTCGTCGGGGGAGAGGTGGCTAAGAGCGTTAAACAAATCAAAGAGGGCACCACACTCCATGACGGACCCTCGGGCTATTGAGAAAT
>CAZZLV010000247.1:0-3710 GCA_964655155.1 uncultured Bdellovibrionales bacterium | reverse complement strand
CCCTGGCACCGTCAGGGTGAGCACCGAAAATTCAAAAGCCGCAGTGATTTTAGCTATATGCGCAGTTTTCGAGCCCGCAACTGCCGGATTTAGGTTTAATCACTCGCCCGTTTCAGCCGCACTGAAGCTCTTAAACAATTAGATGTATCCAGAACTCTGAATCGATGCGGCGATATCGTTTGCTTTGGGCATTTTTTAAGTGATAATCAGTTATGACAGGCCCGCATTCAAATCTCGATGCTCCAAATATCCGCGCTTTGGTAGATACCGCTGATACCCTGCGCCAAAAAATAAAGTGGCCCAAACACGTTACTGAGCTGCATGTGCATCTGGGAGGGTCTGTGCCCCTCTACAGACTGTGGGAGATAGCGATCGACCGGGGCATTCGTGGGATCGGCTCAGGCTACGAAGATTTCGTGAGCATTCTCAAGATTGAGGGAGGCAAGGTCAAAGACCTTGATAGCTACCTTGAGGTATACGATAAGATAGAGCTGATTCAATCCGGCCCGGCTTCAGTCCGCGAGAGTATAATAATTGCTATCCATCGGGCTTATCGCACTGGGGGCATGATTAACGTTGGGCCAGGTGGTGAGGGCGGCTCTCCTGATGCTTTATTTGCCATTCGGCGTTTCGAATTGCGCTGGAACCCACTAAAGAGAACTGGGGCGGTATTTTTAAAGGGAAGCCATGCGGGCCTCTACGACATGGATCGCGTGATTAAATCCGCAGTCAACGCCGTGGAAGAGGTGGAGCTCGGGTTTCGCGGTGATATTCAGGTCGGACACATCTTCTGCTTTGGCCGCGATCTAACCTTTGAGGCGAACATGGCGCTGGCAAAGAAAACCCGTCTTTGGCGCGAGAAGACAGCCAAAATTATCGGCATTGATTTAGCCGGCCACGAATCGGTAAATGCTCTCTCCTGCCCGCGCAAGTTAGAAGAGATGCGGATTGTGTTCGAGGAGGCTGGCCCCGGTCTCGGTCGCACCGTTCACGTTGGAGAGACCCCCCACGTTGATATCGACACCTTCCTAAAAACAATCGAGACCTTGCATCCAGCGCGGGTTGGCCATCCAATAGCGGCGATACGAGCGCTCTGGGATAAGAAAGACGACCGCGGCCTTAAACTGCTTAAAGAGCGCGGTATAGTCTGCGAGCTGTGCGTCAAATCAAACCTACTTACCGGATCGGTTCGTGATATCGCTGAGTATGGCAGAATCATCTCAACCCTTGATGAGTATGGCATCCCATACACCTTTTCGACGGATGCGCCATCGCTACAAGGAACATCGCTTGCTGAGGAGTTGCTGATGCTGCTCTCTCACAACGCTGCCTCTCCTGAGCAGATTCTTCGTGCGCTCGATACGGCCGAACGTGCCAGCTTTTTACCAGCAATTACGCCACTCCCGCAAAGCGCAAATTAGCATTCAACGCCTTGTAAACCGATCGCTCGGTGGCTTATCCTAAGCTCTAGAGTTTTAAGCTCTGGAGCAGCGCGCCAGATCCATGGATTCATGCTCCCATAACTTTACGAGGTACCCCCATGAACGCCCAGCCACGCAGTGCAGCAGTTGCCGCATTGGAATCACCTGAAAAGAGTTTTCAGGCAGTACTCCAACAGCTTTGGACCAGTAAGAATCCGCTCGATGATGCTGTACTCGCTCAGCGCAAGACAAAGATTGTTGCCACTTTAGGCCCAGCATCACGATCCCCAGAAAAAATCGCAGAGCTGATACGGGCTGGGGCAAATGTTTTTCGGCTTAATTTTTCACACGGTAGTCACCAAGAGCACTTGGCTGTTTTGCAAGCCGTGCGTACGATCGCTGCGGATCTTGGTGCGCATGTCGCCATCCTCCAGGATCTCTCAGGACCAAAGATCAGAATATCAAACGTTGAGGGAGATTTCTGTCCGATTCACGACGGACAGACTATCGAGCTGCGCGTAGCTAACAAGAGCCTCTCCAACGCACAGACGATCTACGTTGAAACCGTCAACCCGATGACAACGCTGCTGCCAGGACATCATGTGCTATTGGCGGATGGGCTAATCGAATTAGTGACCGAAGCAGTCGCTGCAGACCACGTGGTTTGTAGAGTGATAAAGGGTGGAAGGATTCGCTCAAGGGTAGGCATAGCATTCCCTGACAGCGATGTAGATCTACCAGCTACCACTAAGAAAGATTTAGTCGATCTTGAATGGGGAATTACCAACGGGGTTGATTACGTTGCGATCTCTTTTGTACGCTCCGCTAGCGATGTGTGCTCACTACGAGAGATCATCAACCAACGCGGCGCTTCCACGGGTATTATCGCCAAGATTGAGCGCCGTGCTGCGCTTGAGAATATCGAGGAGATCGTGCGCGCCTCTGACGGTTTAATGGTGGCTCGTGGTGATCTGGGGCTTGAAGTGCCCCTTGAGCAACTTCCGATGCTGCAACGTCGACTGATTGAGGAGGCTAATTTCCGCGGAATCCCGGTGATCGTTGCAACGCAGATGATGCACTCGATGATCACATCGATACGCCCAACACGCGCGGAGGTCTCTGACATCGCTGCTGCTGTTATGGGTGGAGCTGATGCAGTGATGTTGTCAGATGAAACAGCTATCGGAGAGCACCCCGCAGCCTGCGTTGGATATCTAAGCCGGATCGCCCTGGCCGCAGAGCAGACATTTGCATTCGAAGAGTACAAGCTGCGGTTGCGCAACTCCGATTCGCTTACAGTGCCGGATGCAATAGCTTACGCTGCTTGCGCGGCATCGGTAAAAACTAATGCCGCTGCGCTGATCGCTTGTACTGAAACAGGTACATCTGCCCGTCTCGCCGCCAAGTATAGGCCGCAACAACCCCTGTATGGAGTATCTCGTAAAGAGATCACCTTACGTCGTATGGCGCTGTATTGGGGGGTTAAGCCGTGTGTCTTTGAATCAGCGCAGAACCATGTGGATGAGATCGAACAAGCGTTGCAGGTTGTTCAGAACCGCGAGAATCTACCGAACGGCTCGAGGGTCGTTGTTACTGGTGGACGCTTTACTCAAACCCCCGGTGGCACATCTGTGCTTGAGGTACGAGAGCTTAATTACCGCGAATAACCTGCCGATCAGGATTTAAACATGCATATTATCCTAAATTCGGCAGTCAAGGAGTATGAAAATGGTGCAGATGGCTAAAAGCACGAAGTATTTTGAACTTTTCTTAAGGCTTGAACCCTGGCACCGTCAGGGTGAGCACCGAAAATTCAAAAGACGAAGTTATTTTAGTCAGATGCGCCATTTTCAGACCTGCAACTGCCGAATTTATGATTATCCCTGATGTTATCGAGGAAAACCAATGAACCAAGAACCACTCTGCTCCGAACAAGAAGCGGCTCGAATTGCTGGCGTATCGCTGCGCACACTACTGCGCTTTAGCGAAGCTGGCTACCTGACCCTCTACAGCCAATCTGATGGCTCGCATAAGTATCAACGGGCGCAAATTCAGGAGATCTTCGGTTTATCGGCAAGCACTTCGCAAAGGGCGCCTGAAGCTGCTAGTCATCCGGGTATGGTGACTGCAGAATCGGTGGAGATTTTTGAGCAGGGCAAAGAGGAATGCAATATTAGCTCTGATGTGGATTCTAGCTGCGCTGTCGAGGCCTCGGCATTTGAGCAAGAGTCAATCATTTCTAGCAGCAACTCAGGTCGTACTATCTCGACAAACACCGCCTCAGCAAAC
>CAZZLV010000246.1:0-3736 GCA_964655155.1 uncultured Bdellovibrionales bacterium | reverse complement strand
AGCTCTTGAATCGCGGCTTGGACAGATTGCGCTAGTGGCTTCATAGCTTCCCTGAATGCTCACTTCGAGGCAGCCTGCGTTGAAAGGACTGGCAAAAGAGGTAGACCCAGGAAATACCTTGCGAAAGCACCAACACCCCAGGAGGTGCTCAAGGATGACTCAATCCCCTGGCAGGAGGTCATTGGATTTGCAGCAGGGGAGCAGAGAACTTTCAGGGTCAAAACCCTGACGAATCTTCACTGGCAAGCCGCAGGACACTCAAAGCTCTTCCGTCTCGTTGTCGTAGCGCCAGTGGGATACCGCCTTGAAAAAACCGGAAAGCTTCTGAAACGAGAACCAGCCTTCTTCATGTGCTCCGATCTCAATATGTCTCTGCAAGACATCCTCCAAGCTTACCTATGGCGATGGGGAATCGAGTGCAATTTTAGAGATCAAAAAACTCTGCTCGGTCTAGGGCAGGCGCAAGTACGCTCAGCGCAATCTATCCAGAAGGCTCCAGCATTAACCGTCGCGGCTTATGCAATCTTACTACTTGGGGCTATCAACGTTTCCCGTTCGGGTAGCAGCGTTATGTCCCTACCAAAACCAAAATGGCAGAACTACCCCGAACGCTCGAATCGCCCCTCAACCGCTCAGCTCATCAATCAATTGCGAACAGAACTTTGGGCATCAGCCGTCGACCTGCATATTTTACGGGACTTCCGCTCCAACTACTCTAACGGAATGAACCCGCTTTTATTCCAGTCCAACCTGAAATCAGCCACTTTTTGTAATCGTTGGTACGGGATTCCTGATGCCGAAGCTTCTCTTTTTAGGGCCTCTAAGCTATCGGCATCGAGATTGATCGTGATCTTCACAAGTTTTTGTTTCTTGAGCGCGCGCCTGAGCTTTGTGGTCTCTGCAATATCGACCTTAAGGTTATTTAGCTTTGGTTCTCTCATCGTGCAGTCTCCTAACGTTACGCCATTTGGCACATCCGAAGATACGCACTTTACCGGCTCGACGAGTGTAACGGACGGTCACAACGACCCCCTCGCCAGCCTACCTACTCAATAATGCCGACTCTCTGTCCCGGAGTGTTTCTCATCTCTAAGGGTCAAACCGTCTGGGTCTGAGAATGCTTCGACCGCATCGGCAAAGGTAAACCCATGCTTTCGAATGTTCTCAGATTGTTTATCGGCGTCCCACTCAAACTCCATGAGCTCAAATTACCATATGTATACATATAGTACCATATATATGCTAATTCCTGTATCATTTCTTGACTAGCTAACCCAAAGGGATAACAATCAAATTCAGCAGGGCGTTGTCGCGCCTGCGGCTAAGAACGGCGCTTGGTCGAATGGAACAGAGCTGGCCTTACACGCCACGATTGGGAGAGTTCCCGAAGATTAGGGGATATAATACATAACAAACGCCTGGTAGGGACTCGCTTCGCTCGCCCAACAGGCTAAACGTGAGACAGCTTTGGAAAAGTTGAACTTTCGTGAACGCATTCGTGCTCGGCAACGTTTAATAGGCGTGCTGCTAGCCCTTGGGTCACCATCGGCATCGGAGGTTATTGCGAGGTCCGGGGTTGATTGGCTGTTCCTGGATCTCGAGCACTCCTGCATGGACGCCGCCATAGCCCAATCCGTGCTTCAAGCTGTGGGCGGTCGAGTTCCCTCGTTGGTTCGTGTAGCAAGCCGCGATGAGCAAGGCGTGAGAAGAGCATTGGATATCGGGGCGGACGGAATCATTTTTCCAATGGTAAATTCTGCCGGCGATGCGCGCCTTGCAGTCTCCTTGGCAAAGTATCCCCCTGATGGAGTACGAGGTGCCGGTCTCGGGCGCGCTGCTGGGTTTGGATTAGACTTTCAGGCCTACGTGGAGCGCGCGAATCGCGAGACAGCCGTGGTCGTACAGATCGAGCATGTCGATGGCGTTAACAGCATCGAAGAAGTCCTCGATGTGCCCGGAGTCGACTGTGTATTCGTTGGTCCGTACGACCTCTCCGGTAGTATGGGAAGACTTGGAGCAACGAATCACCCCGATGTTACGGCCGCAATTGCAAGAGTTACTGCTGCATGTCGAAGTCGACGCACTGCTTGCGGTATCTTTGCACCAAGCGCTGCCGCCGCACGGGAACTGTCTGAAGACTTTTCCCTTCTTGCAATAGGGTCTGATGCTCTTGTTCTCGGACGAGCGATGGCCGAGGAAATTGCGAAGCTAAAGGACAACGGCGTGCAGCGGAGCTGCGCCCGCTGACGCTGCCGTTATCCATAAAGCGCATGGATTACATTTGATATGCTCTTTAAGGTCGGGTTTCCCTCCGGCGATAGAATCCGATGGAGTGTGCGGCGAGACGTTTTTGATCTCCTGGCTAACGACCCCTTGTTTACTGCATCCAAGTGACCACGGAGTATCTCCTTGAAAGATTCAATATCTTTATCGATAAGGCACTGCCAAAATGCACGAAAAACGGGCTCCTGATCCTGTAATCGCTTGGCACTGTTCGTCTTGACTGTTACCGCCCTCGCCTTAAGTCGCCGAATCGGAATATTGCTCAAGGAGAGCTCTCGCTTTTTTGATGTCACTTTTTTGGGCATTTTTTCCTCCGCCGTGAATAAGCAGAACAACTCGCTGACCAACTCGCTGACCAACTCGCTGACCAACTCTGGCAAAATAGACTCTAAGTCCATTCTTCCAGCGAAGCTCAGATAGTCCATCCCCGAGATGCTTTGCATCGCCAAGGGGGTCGTAGTGCTCAAGTCTAAACACACGCGATTCCACTAGCGCCCGAATCTTGGCCGACTCGCTTGATAGCCAAATCTCAAACTCTGGAGTGACTCTGGAGTGCGAATCACTTGCATAATTAAAGTGTGCCATATATGGCACACTTGGGCAATCTGCAACCTTTCCTATTGTTGAGATGCCTGATAGTGGCCTCCATAAGCCTACTTAGGCGATATAAGCTGGCTGTGCTCTGCCGAGCTAAATCGCCCCCCTTTTATCTCCCGTAGGTGAAACGGTCGCTCTGCGGCCCCGTCAGCGGCAATGGAGAATACTCCACTGAGACCCTCATATGCTTTGACTATGCGCAGCCAGTCGGAAACACAGGCGCCTTTTCCTTGACAAGAAAGAAGAGCCTTAGCCAATAGAGTAGTGGCGTCATAAGCATTAAGTGAAAAAGTGGACGGAGCATTCCCCAATCGCTCGACCAGACGGTTCCGCACCTGCAAAGACCCTTCTGTGCCTCTTGGGTCGTAGCTGACAAAATAGCGTAATTCGTCGGCGTGAGGTCCCGCAGCTGCTAACACGGAATCATCTTCTGCTTCGTAGACTGAGAGAACCTGAGCCTTCTCCCCGAGCTTTCGGGCTTGTCGAATGGTCAGCCCAAGAAAGTGTCCAAAGGTGGCCGCAAATATGGCCTCAGGCTTTGCTGCCCTTACTCTTGCTAGCTGCGTGCGATAATCGAGATCTCCCAGTTGATAACTCTCATCAGCGACAATCTGATCGCCGAGCAGCTCAAACGCAACCTTGAAATGCTTGCGATATTCAACTCCAAAGTTCGTTTCAACCTAAATTCGGCAGTTAAGGAGGACGAAAATGGTGCAGGTGGCTAAAAGCACACAGGATTTTGAACTTTTCGGAGGCGCAACCCTGGCACCGTCAGGGTGAGCACCGAAAATTCAAAAGACAAAGTGATTTTAGCCAGATGCGCCGTTTTCGGGCCCGCAACTGCCGAATTTAGGTT
>CAZZLV010000245.1:0-3763 GCA_964655155.1 uncultured Bdellovibrionales bacterium | reverse complement strand
TGTGCTTTTAGCCACCTGCACCATTTTCGTGCTCCTTAACTGCCGAATTTAGGTTTAAAAGTTGTGGTTCATGCTTCATGTTTCAATATCGCCATTGCGTTGTTAATTCTTTCGTGTCAAACACCCTGATCTGGGATGCAGTATTTTGGGTGAGTGGTTAATTTTTCACCCCGCTTTGCTCCGCAAAGCCGCCCCTTAATAGGGGCGAACGCTACAGTCGATGCACGTGCTGAGTAGTTACGTCTTTTGAATTTTCAGTGACTTCGGCGTGAGCTCAGTCGAACGCTGACCCTGACGGTGCCAGGGTTCAAGCCTCCAAAAAGTTCAAAATACCTCGTGCTTTTGAGTATCTGCACCTTTTTTACCCTCCTTAACTGCCAATTTAGGTTGAAAGCACCCCTGTTTTAGGCTACAAATAGGCGTTTAGTGGTACCCAGCTCAAGGATTTTATATGGCAAAGGCTCCAAAAGACACGTTCTTCTTAATTTCGTCGGAAGGAACAGGATTTTTCTACACCAACCGTAAGAACAAGAAGAAGGGTAAGGGCGAGGCAAAGCTCAAACTGCGCAAATACGACCCGATTGCTCGTAAACACGTGCTCTTTGAGGATCGGAAGCTTTCCAAGCTTAAAAAGAAGTACATTGCAGGTGCAGCTCATAAAACAGCCGAAGATTCAGGCACCAAGTCTGAGTAGTGCGGGCCTCGCCAGATTTTAGCAGTTAGTGGGAGCGATTGCGCAGTGGCAGCGGTAAGATCAGACGGCAGCGTTTCTACTACTTCAAGAGAGCATAAAACGCCCTCCAGTAAGGCAGAACTTAGCGCCCCTCACGGCGAGGATACCGAGCTATATCAGATCGACCAATACTCAGCAGGCCAGCCTCATTCCTCAACTGAGCTGCAGCCCAGAGCTGAGGTAGATCACAAAGGCATGTCAGCCGTATCAGAGGTGGTTGAAGCGGCTGGATTGCCCTCTACAAAGGCTCCAGCGGTGCGTCTGCGGTTCATCGCTGGTGGGGGCTTTGTTGCTCTGTCCGCAGTGGCGTTCCTGGCCGTTGCCGCCCAACCAGGGGAGCAGCCAACTCATTTGATTTTACTTATCTCAGCGCTAGTAAGCTCCTTGGTAGTTTTGGTTGAGATCTTTAGGTTGAGCGCCTTAACGGCTCTAGGTAGCTCACCATTTACTCTGCTGCCTTTTATTGGAGCTGCTGCGGTTTGTGGGTCGGCGTTTTGGGCCACTCTTGTCGGACAGGAGCAGGTATTAATAACACCTCTCTTCTCGGCGGCTCCGGCGTTAGCAGTAGCGACCCTTCTCGTCGGTAATGGCTTAGCTCTTCGTAGCCTCTTGGTAGCGCGAGAAGACAGCGACTTTTTGTTTCTGCGTCGGCTCCCACAGCGGATTGCACAGCTAGGCCAGGCCATCGAGTGTCGCGCTGGCGATGTTATCGCTGTGGACGGTCGAATTCAGAGCGGCTGTATCGCACTAGACGAACGGCGGCTTTCACCAGTACCTTGTTTCCGCATCCGTGAAGAGGATGAGGTGGTCTACGCAGGCTCAGAGGTACTAGCAGGTAGTGCTACGGTGATCGCGTTAACAACAACTAGCGACGCCTCACTGAGCCAGCTTCAATCGGCCATAGGTCCGCTGATTCAATCAGCTAAACGGAGCTTAGAACTCGAAGATGCTCGAGCATCGCGTTGGTCGGCATTACTGATTCTTTTTTTGGCACTCTCAGCTGGGATCTTCTGGCATGAGCGCACCGCCCAATATGCCCAGGCGCTGTTGGCTGCGGGGACGGTAGCTCTGTTTGGTAGCGTGTGTGGTGTGGGGGTGTTGCTGCACGGTTTGCGCAGGGGGCTTGTCCAGACTTGGATGCAGCGGGGCTATCTGCTCGCCGCCCCAGATTCAGTCAAACAACTCGCAGGGGTGCGGAATGTCGAATGCGATGCATCTCGCTGTGGGGAGGGCTCGCTGCTAAAAGCTGTTTCGCTCGATGTGCTAGACGATCGACTAGCACCAGCGGCGTTGTGTGATTTTATCTGTGCATTAGTCGGGCGAGCCGAGAACCCGGTTCTTGTGGCTGTCGCCGAGTACTGCCGCCGTCACGGCAAGACCCCGTCTATTGAACGGGTAGTGGATCTTTATGAGTACGCAGGACGCGGAGTCTGCGGCTCTGTGCACGGTGTTGAACTCTCGATAGGAACAGAGGATTTCCTTGTTGAACGAGGAATTATGATTCAGCCAAGTGATGGTGTAGCACCAACTCTCGGTGAGTATTTAGTGATGGTAGCAATCGATGATGATGTTGTTGCCAGAGCTCATGTTATCGATGGCCAGACCTCGGTTGTTTGCGCTGATCACGCCTCAGTCTGGTCTGGCGATGTGCAGGTAGGAGTTTCCCCAGGAGTGGCGCGAAGCCTTGGCGATGATACCCTACTGATAAGGGGTAATGAGTCGGCACTAGTGGGCCAAGTGGCGACGCGTGATATGACCTTTTTTGATCCTAACGAGGGAGTGATTCAGCGCTCATCGGTCGTGGCGTTTACCCCAGAGATCGCCCCACTGGAGGATCTGCTGAGCGATTGCCGAACGGATGTGCAAACCGTTGATAGGGTGCGACTGATCGTTGGATTTGGCGGTTTAATGGTGCTGGTATCAGTGTTTGTCGGAGCAGTAACGCCGCTGATACCACTATTGCTGGTGAGCTTTGTTGGAATAGTAGTTCAGCTTTCGAATTACAATCTTTCGACGCAACACCTTCCCAGCAAAAGGATTTGAGTGCTAATATCCTCAGGCTTCCGGTATTTTGCCGTTTTTTTAATTTGTCTTTGGTGCTTTTGTATATCGTGAGTTCCGTATGTATACGTTTGTCCTAGCGCTACACGTCGTCCTCGCGGTAATTCTGATTGGATTGGTGCTTCTCCAGCAGGGCAAAGGTGCCGATATCGGCGCGGTGATGAGTGGTGGCTCAAGCTCTTTGTTCGGAGTTGGTGGCGCCTCATCGCTACTTGTTAGGACCACTACTTTAATTGCAATCTGCTTCATGCTAACGTCAGTGCTGTTGGTGAGGCTGGCTGCAACAGGTGGTAGTGTTACCGGTAAGCCGTCAGATATAACCGAGGGCTTGAATTTAGAAGCGCTTGGTGTAAAACCCAGTCAGCCTTCATCTGCAGCACCTCAGGCTGCGGTGGGGCAGGTTGGTTCCAAGGACGCAGAGATTCCGGTGGTAGCGGCACCAGTTCAGGCCCCAGCTCAAGATTCGGCTCAGAAGTCGCTTGAAACTGCCAAGTAGGGAGTAGTAGGCTTCCTAAGGCCAAGCGTTTTCTGGGTTGGCAGTTTGAGTATTGGAGTTTTTGTTCAGGCGGGGTAAAAGCTGCCTTAATACATGCCCAGGTGGTGGAATGGTAGACACGCCAGTTTGAGGTGCTGGTGGCAGAAATGTCGTGGAGGTTCAAGTCCTCTCTTGGGCACCAATTCTTTTGATAAACCCAGCCTCATCCATTTTTGAAAAAAAATGAATGAGAACTGCTGGGCGAGCGCAATCTTGGCGTAGCCAAGTTGCGCCGTAGAAGACAACAAACTCCTATAGCGTTTTTCAAAAGTCCGTAGCGATATAGCGGCTTTTGGAAAACGCTATCGAGTTTATGGGGGCCAAGATTGCGCTCGCCCTGCTATTGCGAGTGATTTTTTCAAAAATCACTCGCTCAGGGTTTAACCTAAATTCGGCAGTTGCGGGCCCGAAAACGGCGCATCTGGCTAAAATCA
>CAZZLV010000244.1:0-3801 GCA_964655155.1 uncultured Bdellovibrionales bacterium | reverse complement strand
CAAAGGGCACACGAGGAAAGCTTCGAATTATCCTAAATTCAGCAGTTGCGGGCCCGAAAACGGCGCATCTGGCTAAAATCACTGCGGCTTTTGAATTTTCGGTGCTCACTCTGACGGTGCCAGGGTTCAAGCCTTAAGAAAAGTTTAAAATCCTTGGTGCTTTTAGCTACCTGCACCATTTTCGTTCTCCTTAACTGCCGAATTTAGGTTCAACTACTTACAAAAAAAGATTCGATTTGCCTATCCTTGGGATGAAATACGCTAGGGCTGCTATATTGGTAGCCACATTCATAAGTTTGGCTAAAGTCAGGTCGGCGAATCGGTAGCGTCCTCCAAAAACCTCGATCTCACTAGGGACCCTTGGAGAACGCTAAAATCGCAAAAAAACGGCCCGATTCATCAAGAGAACGCTCTGATAAGCCGTAGCTATACTTACGGCGGAGCATCCTGCAGAAGTTTTAACCTAGAAACGGCAGTTAAGGAGGATGAAATTGGCGCCGGTGCTCAAAAGCACGAAGTATTTTGAACTTTTCTTAAGGCTTGAACCCTGGCACCGTCAGGGTGAGCACCGAAAATTCAAAATACAAAGTGATTTTGGGCAGATGCGCCATTTTCATACCCGCAACTACCGTTTCTAGGTTTAAGAGCCGCTCTGGCTCACGAAAAATCAGGAGGCTTGCGACTGCTAACAAAAATCTAAGGCAGAGAGAGAAAAAGGGTATGAGTGATATTAACGGCCAGAAACCCCATCGTCGCAAAGGACTCACGTCGATTACGCTACACTGGATCGCTGAGAAGCTGCGACGCACCGAGCGCATTAAAGCTGAGCTGGCTAAAGGAACCTATCAGATCGACTCGGCCAAGGTAGCTCAGGCGCTTATGGATACTAGCGACCACGAGAACTGCCAGCCAAGAGAATAGAGAACACGCCGCTCTATCGGGTCGGTGGCATCCTGGTTTGCTATAGTTATCTGCAAAAGTCCGTGCCAGTAAAACTAGCAAGGCTTTTGCCGTAAATCACTATAGGGTGTTGTTTTGATTCGCGTCTGCGAATCGATAGCGTTTTTCAAAACTCCTTAGTCGGTATTTTTCACTAAGATCGCTGCGCTCGCCGTGAAAAATGGTCAGAAAGAGGCCATCCATGGCCTCTTTCTTCATCGCCTACAGTTTGTGTGGGACCCATAGTGCCCACACAAACAGTAGGCTCCAAATTCCTCCGCTGTTCTTCGGAATTTGCAAGTACTTCCTTGCACTTGCTTAGGGCATCGCAGTTCTCCCGCTATCTACTTAGAAACGTTGGAAGTTTCGAAAAGGATAAAAATGTGCGGGCAGATTAAGTTTAACTTAATTATCCCTGTAACTTCCGCACATTTTTGGCCTCTTAGAGATATAGAGAACTGCGACGCCCTTGCACTTGCTCGCCCGAATCTTGCACTTTCGTGCAATATTCGGGTTAGCACCCTGGTAGAGATACTCTGTTTTAGACACTCTGTTCTGTGACTCGAGTTCGCCTAAAACTCACCTTGCATGGTATAAGCTACCCACCTCCACAGCACTCTTTTAAGAGAGAGCTTCATCTATTTTAGTAACAGCTACCATGACGGCCCGCTCGCATTCACAATCTATCTCACCTGCCGGATTACTGGTCGCCTTAGGAATCATCTATGGGGATATCGGAACCTCCCCCCTTTACGTGCTCAAGGCGGTAGCGGGCGATGAGCCGATCTCTGAGGAGCTGGTACTGGGCGGGCTCTCCTGCATATTTTGGACGCTAACGCTGCTTACAACAATTAAGTATGTGCTGCTGACCCTCAGAGCCGACAATCGTGGTGAAGGTGGCATATTTGCTCTGTATGCCCTGGTACGTAAAAACGCCAGGTGGCTCTTAATCCCCGGCATCATCGGTGGCAGCGCATTGTTAGCCGATGGGATCATTACCCCGCCGATCTCAGTATCATCAGCCGTTGAGGGCCTTAGAAAGATCTACCCATCAATTCCAACTGTACCGATAGTGTTATTTATCATAACCACTCTCTTTTCAGTGCAGCACTTCGGTACTCGTGTTGTCGGCAAATCATTTGGGCCGGTGATGTTCGGCTGGTTCTCGATGTTAGCGATCCTCGGAGCGTGGTGGATCGCCTCAAACCCGATGATTATAGCCGCACTCAATCCACTTCACGCGTTGAAGCTGCTCTTTGTTCACCAAAACGGATTTTGGTTGCTCGGGGCAGTCTTTCTATGTACCACGGGAGCTGAAGCACTCTACTCAGACCTAGGTCACTGCGGACGGGGGAATATTCAGCTATCGTGGGCCTTTGTAAAGACTGCGCTGGCTCTTAACTATCTCGGCCAGGGTGCCTGGATGCTTACGCATGTCGGAGAGCGGATCGGGGATCGCAACCCCTTCTTTGAAGTGATGCCGGAGTGGTTTCTTATTCCGGGAATTATCATCGCCACATTAGCCACCATTATCGCTAGCCAAGCTTTAATTAGTGGCTCCTTTACACTCGCAACAGAGGCGATGCGACTCTCGGTCATTCCAAAGGCCAAAGTTGTATACCCTTCAGAATTAAAGGGCCAGATCTACGTTCCTGCGGTCAATCTACTCTTATTTATCGGCTGCGTTGTCGTTGTGCTTTATTTCCGCGAATCATCAAACATGGAAGCGGCGTATGGTTTAGCTATCACCATAACGATGCTGATGACCACGGTACTGTTCTCAAACTATCTGCTTAAGAAACGTGTCCATTGGTTTCTAATTGCTGGCTACTTGTGCGTATATCTCTCAATCGAGGGCAGCTTCCTGCTAGCCAACCTGCTCAAGTTCACCCACGGTGGTTGGTTTACTTTACTAATAGGTGCCTGCGTAGCTGGAGTGATGTTTATCTGGAATTCGGGCTCACGACTCAAAATGGCCTATACCGACTATGAATCCCTTCCGCAACACCTAACAGCACTCGAAGCGCTAGGTTGCGACACGAGCGTACCGAAGTACTCTACGCACCTTGTGTACATGACCGGAGCGCCCTTTCCTAAACTTATTGAGAGTAAGATCGTCTATTCCCTTTTTCACGTTCACCCCAAGCGCGCCGATGTTTACTGGTTCCTGCACGTAAATGTGCTTGATGTGCCCTATACCACAGAATACGAGGTCACAACGCTGGTACCAAAAAAGGTTTTTCGGATTGATTTCAATCTCGGTTTTCGAGTTGAGCCACGGGTGCACCTCTTTTTCCGCAAAGTCCTGGAGGATCTCGCCAAGAGCCAAGAGGTAGACCCCTTCAGTCGCTATGAATCTCTCCGCGCCAGTGGTGTGAGCGGCGATGTGCGTTTTGTTGTGCTGCACAAAGAGCTCTCCCATGAAAGCGATCTCCACTGGTCAGATCGACTGACTATGGAGGGGTACTTTTTACTCCGCAAAGTGAGCCTTTCTGAAGAGAGCAGCTTTGGACTCGATACAAGCGCTGTTACCAAGGAGGTCGTACCCCTAGTTCTATCACCAGCTAAGGATTTTCAACTACTAAGGGTCTAGCATTCTCCAAAAGTCCCTCGCTAAATCGCGCCTTTTGAGGAACTCTAACCGGTAGCTGTTTAACCTAAATTCAGCAGTTGCGGTTCTGAAAATGGCGCATATCACTAAAATCACTTTGTCTTTTGAATTTTCGGTGCTCACCATGACGGTGCCAGGGTTCAAGCCTTAAGAAAAGTTCAAAATCCTGTGTGCTTTTAGCCATCTGCGCCATTTGCGTTCTCCTTAACTGCCGAATTTAGGTCAATACGTTTACACATCACTGTAGCTGA
>CAZZLV010000243.1:0-3936 GCA_964655155.1 uncultured Bdellovibrionales bacterium | reverse complement strand
CTGCACCATTTTCGTTCTCCTTAACTGCCGAATTTAGGATGATTGGCTTAGCGGCAGAATTGAAAAAGGGTGGCCTAAGATCTTGGTGCTCAGGCCTGCCGCAGATATTCTCGCTGATTCCAACACGGCGGACCAGGAGGCCCGCTGCTCAGATATTACCTAAGCTCCGTAAACTACCTTTCTCTTAACCTCCTCACAGTACAGTTCAAGCGTGTGTCTGAGCAGGGTAAACTCATGGTCTTCGCAAATTAGCTGAAAAAGTGCTTTTAGAGTGTTGTTCTTGCCGCTCTCAATCGTTTGCTCAGTAGTAACATCGGTATTCATCTTATAACTCCATACAAAGTGTCGCACTCGCGACTGACACACGGAACTGTGCCAGAGAGAACATGCAAAGTTGTCACAGATGAGTCGAGGATTTGTAAAAGTATTGTGACATAAGCTCATCTCTTCTCAGATAAGCTCCCTTTTACCGATCGACACCCTTTAACCTAAATTCGGCAGTTGCGGGCCCGAAAACGGCGCATCTGGCTAAAATCACTGCGGCTTTTGAATTTTCGGTGCTCACCCTGACGGTGCCAGGGTTGCGCCTCCGAAAAGTTCAAAATCCTGTGTGCTTTTAGCCACCTGCACCATTTTCGTGCTCCTTAACTGCCGAATTTAGGATAAACAGACCCGCTTAAGATGGTTCCCCTCCATCCTGAGCATCCTCGCCCTGCTTGCCCGGTAGGTCATAATCAAATGGCTTCACTTGCCGACAATCAGGCGCCGAATCGCTTCTCGAGAAACACGATGGCTTCCTAAAATCGTGCGGCTCACGATACCCCATGATGGCCCTAGTTTCGGGGGTTGAGGAGGCGAAATAGCTAAAGGGCCGAAAGAATACCTCTCGAGCCAGCCAGCCTATCGGATGAACGATATAGGCCAGGATGCGAAGTGGATGGGACTCTGATTCCCTGTATGCAGGGGAAGGATGATACTCTCCGTACTCACCAGCGCTACTATCTGCCGGCAATCGCTCCTGTGCTAGAGCCAAAGTTTCTCTTAATACCGCACCGAACAACACGATTAATATAAGGATGGCACGTTTAGTTACTCGATTTCGATTCATCACCATAATCGGTTATCTCCAGGAGTCGGGACATTATCCGCCAGTGAAAACAACCGACGGAGCTGCTTTGCTGATATAGCGTTTTTCAACCTCAATTCGGCAGTTAAGGAGAACGAAAATGGTGCAGGTGGCCAAAAGCACACAGGATTTTGAACTTTTCGGAGGCGCAACCCTGGCACCGTCAGGGTGAGCACCGAAAATTCAAAAGCCGCAGTGATTTTAGCCAGATGCGCCGTTTTCGGGCCCGCAACTGCCGAATTTAGGTTCAAAGGTCCTTAGCGATATAACGGCTCTTTGAAAACGCTATCGATTCGCGGACGCGAATCTAAACAACTACCTATAGTGGTTTACGGCAAAAGCCTTGCCAGTTTTACTGGAACGGACTTTTGCAGATCGCTATAGTCACGCTAGTTAAAAAACTCACTAGCAAGTACTAAGATGCACACCGATGGTGCTTGTTCTCATAAATATCACCGGCTTGCACCCTCTAAGATAGAAAGGCGTTTTGCGCCGACTATTGTACCAGGTATATCCCAGTTGTACGCCGACTTACTCGATCTATGTCGGCGATAATCCCTCTAAGTTCACCAGCCCCCTCTGCGACTTGATAGGACGCTGGCAGCGGGGAGAGAAAGCGTTGCAAAGCTACTTCAGATTTCATTCCGATAACACCTTGCTGGTTTCCGGTCATGCCTAAATCAGTGATATAGCCGGTACCACCAGGTAATACCTGTGCATCAGAGGTTTGGACATGGGTGTGAGTCCCCACCAGAAGCGCTATCTTTCCATCGATGTGCCTCGCCATAGCGTACTTTTCAGATGTAGCCTCAGCGTGAAAATCACAGATCGTGATTACTGATGCGTCCGTTGTTTCTCTGTCGAGACACGAACTAATCGCACGGAATGGGCACTGCATAGTTCCAGAGATAAAGACTCGCCCCAGCAGATTAATAACTCTAACCCTTAGTCCATCTGCCAATGTCACCTCAACTTCACCACGGCCGGGGGTTGAATCTGCTGGTAGGTTAAGTGGTCGGATGCACCAACTTTGGTTGTCGTTTAGAAGATCCGCAGCTCCCTTTCTCTGAAATGCATGGTCTCCCAAGGTGATTACATCAACACCAGCGCCCTTTATCTCGCTGGCTGTGCCCAGGTCGATACCGGCGCCTCCAGCCGCATTTTCGCCATTGGCGATAACTAAATCAGGTTGAGTGCTGGATCTTAGGGGCAGCAACAATTCCCTCAGAGCAGCTCTTCCAGGGCGACCAACTACGTCTCCCAAAAAAACTACTCTGACACAGTGCGCGGGTTTACTTGGATAGGTCATAATACTGGTCTAGGTACTCAACTCGGTCTTAAATACCCCTCTTTCATAGCAGACCCAATCCATCCTGACATCATGAAGATCAGTGGGAACCTCTTGAACCACCTGCATCGACCAGCACACTCCGATCTTGACAGCGTTCTCAAGCCCCTGCTGTGCCAAAAACCGATCGTAGTATCCCCCTCCCCTTCCCAGCCGGCGTCCCGCCTGATCGAATGCCAATCCGGGGATGATAACAAAAACATCACTCACCGGCAGAGCTGTGAATGGCTCACCGTAGCCTTCCCGCGGCTGCATAATTCCTCGTGGGCCGGGTGCTAGGTGTGCGCCCCAATCATCATAGATGCGCACGAATTGCATTCTTCCGGACCCCTCCACCCGCGGCAGGTATACCAGAGCATCCTTCAGCATCAGTCCGATAAATCCAGCTAGATCTACCTCTCCCGGAAAGCAGGGTATCCAAGCCAAGATACTCCGTGCTGAGATATCTCCCGGTTCAGAATGCAGCATCGGCAGAGCGGTCACTAACTCGGCAAGCCTACTACAAACCTCTGAGTGAGCTTTTAGAATCCAACGCTGGTCGAGGTTGGCTAGCATCAACTTCATGTCGCGTCTTAGTTCTTTTTTAGACTGCTGAATCATGTTAGCGCTTACCTTGCCTTCGTTGTAACTGCTGAGTAGTTACCGTTTATTAACAACGCTTCTGGCAATTTACGCCGGAGACCTAAAGTGCGCAATCCAAACCGATGAGTTACTTGGCCTGCATTACTTTTTGTCTCAGATCCAGCGTGCCAAAAAATCAAGGCGCTAAATAACTGCGCTGTGCGCCGGAATTTGCAAGTGCATCCATGCACTTGCTAGCCAAAATCTATAGTGATCTGCAAAAGTCCGTGCCAGTAAACTGGCAAGGCTTTTGCCGTAAATCACTATAGAAACGGCTGTTAAGGAGGACGAAAATGGTACAGGTGCTCAAAAGCACAAAGTATTTTGAACTTTTCTTAAGGCTTGAACCCTGGCACCGTCAGAGTGAGCACCGAAAATTCAAAACCCGCAGTTATTTTAGCCAGATGTGCTATTTTAGGGCCCGCAACTGCTTTTTTAGGTTAAAAGCTATCGCGACTCACTGCGACTGATCACAGCAGAGCTGGCGAGGCTTTGCCAACTCTTTGGCCCATTTTTAGTTTAAGTAGTGCCACTTATATGCCGAATGTGCTTTTAGAGATGGAGAGCGCTGGTGCTTTGTTAAACCTAAATTCGGCAGTTAAGGCGGATGAAAATGGTGCAGATGGCTAAAAGTACGAAGTATTTTGAGTTTTTCAGAGGGGCAACCCTGGCACCGTCAGGGTGAGTACCGAAAATTCAAAAGACGAAGTGATTTTAGTCAAGTGCGCCATTTTCAGACCCGCAACTGCCGAATTTAGGTTAAAGCTAAACCGCTCTCGAGCAATTCTATAGTGATCTGCAAAAGTCCGTGCCAGTAAAACTGGCAAGGCTTTTGCCGTAA
>CAZZLV010000242.1:0-3938 GCA_964655155.1 uncultured Bdellovibrionales bacterium | reverse complement strand
GTGACTCAACACAGGGCGACTCAAGCTGCTCTAGCACAAACAGCGACCAAGCCCCTTGGATGCGGAGAGCAACATTGGACGACGCGCGTAAGCACGGACTTAAGCCGGCAGAATTCGATGCGATCGTTAAAGCTCTAGGACGTCCGATTAACATTGTTGAGCTGGGGATCTCATCGGCACTTTTTTCAGAGCACTGCTCTTACAAGAGCACTAAGGTTCATCTCCGCACCCTTCCAACAAAGGGCCCAAGAGTTCTGGTTGGCCCTGGAGAGAACGCCTGCGTGGTAGACATCGGGGATAACCAAGCCGTTGTATTCAAGGTGGAGAGCCACAACCACCCCTCGTTCATTGAGCCGTTCCAGGGCGCTGCCACTGGAGTTGGCGGAATACTACGCGATGTGTTCACGATGGGAGCCCGTCCAGTTGCTCTTCTGAATTCGCTTCGATTCGGAGACCCTAAGCTTCCCAAGAGTCGTTACCTTCTTCGGCGCGCTGTAAACGGGATCGGTTTTTATGGCAACTGCATGGGGATTCCAACCGTCGGTGGAGAACTCTCCTTTCATCCCTCATTTAACGGCAACTGCCTGGTTAATGCTTTCGCTCTCGGTGTTGTTAACCAAGACGAGGTATTTTTGGGAACCGCAAGTGGTGTAGGTAACGTAGTACTTTACGTGGGCTCTAAAACAGGTCGTGATGGTATTCATGGGGCTAGCATGTCTTCAGAGGAGTTTGATCACAACTCTGAGGCCAAGCGACCCACGGTGCAGGTCGGAGACCCGTTCCAAGAGAAGCTCCTCTTAGAGGCGTGCCTTGAAGCCTTCCGCAGTGGCTGTGTTGTTGGGGTGCAGGACATGGGCGCGGCGGGACTGACGAGCTCATCATTTGAGATGGCCGACCGCGGCAACAACGGTGTGAAGATCCACCTCGATCGTGTACCGCAAAGAGAATCTGAGATGAACCCGTACGAGATTATGCTCTCAGAGTCGCAGGAACGCATGCTCTTTATAGTCAAAGCCGGCGAGGAGCAGAAGTTAATTGATATATTTCAGCGTTGGGAGCTAGATGCCGTTGCCATCGGAGAGGTGATCGCCGGTGCGAACGTTGAGCTCTACTGGTATGGCGAGCTAGTATCGTCGATGCCAGCACAGCTTCTAACTAGCGCCGTACCAGAATATAATTGGCCCACCAAGGCCCCAAGCGATCCCACACTGGATGCTCCGCTTGATATCTCACAGATCCCAGTGCCTCAGGATCTAGGTGCCACCTGGCTAAAACTGCTCGCCTCGCCAAACAACTGCTCACGGCACGCTGTGTACAATCAGTATGACTCAACTGTTAGATGCAACACGATCGTGCACCCTGGAGGGGACTCTGGTGTCGTGCGCATTAGCGCTCCGAGTGGTCGGGATAAGGGAATTGCGATCGCACTCGACTGCAACTCGCGATTCTGCGCGATCGATGCAAAATTGGGCACAGCTCACTCGCTTGCCGAGAGCTGCCGTAACATCGCAGCCACGGGCGCCACGCCCATAGGCATCTCCGATTGCTTAAATATGCCCAGCCCAGAGGAACCCCAAACGATGTGGCAGATAGCGGCCAGCATCGCCGGCCTTGGGGAAGCTGCTCGAGCATTCGATGTCCCTGTAGTCAGCGGAAACGTGAGTCTATACAACCAGACCCAAGGCCACGGTATCCAACCTACCCCAACCCTTGCCGTGGTAGGGTTGCTTGATGACGCATCCCTGGCTGTTTCAGCCACATTCAAGAGAATTGACGATATTGTTTTTGTCCTGGGTGAGACAAAGCCGTGTGATATGGGTGGAAGCGCTTATCTCGCAGAGATTCACGGCATTGAACGTGGCGCCCTGCCCGAACTTGACTATGAAAGAGAGAAAAAAATCTGTGATGCAGTTCGAGAGCTTGTTGCCGCAAAGCTTCTTAACTCATGCCACGATCTATCACAGGGAGGGCTAGCAGTAGCACTTGCTGAATGTTGCTTCTCGGATTATTCAGCGCCACTGGGAGCTCACATAACTCTCAGAGACACCTCTCTTCGTGGCGATGTGGCTCTGTTTGCGGAGAGCGGAGCGCGATTTGTAATCAGCTGTAACACCAACAACGCTGACCAAATTAGGAGCATCTTAGCGAAATGTGCGGTACCGATCGCTGGTGAGGGGCGTGTGGGTGGCTCCACTATTAAAGTTTCCGGTGTGGCTGAAATATCGGCCCAGGAGGCCTTCAAGGCCTGGTTTAGTGGACTTGATCAGATCTTTAGTGAATAGGAGCGCCATGCAATTTTCTATCGATACGTCCCTAGATAAGTTTCACGACGAATGTGGTCTGATGGCTGTATGGCGGCACGCTGAGGCTGCTAACCTAACATACCTAGGGCTCTACGCTCAGCAACACAGGGGACAGGAGGGGGCTGGCGTAGTCTCTTGCAAACAAAACGGTAGCGACCGCCCACACTTTCACGTTCACCGAGGACTCGGACTCGTAGCTGATGTATTCAACGACTACGACTTTGGGCGACTGCCAGGTGATGTAGCGATAGGTCACGTGCGCTACACAACTGCTGGCGGTAACAAACTAGCTAACGTACAACCGTTTGTCGCGGATATATCTCTGGGCTGTGTGGCAGTGGCGCACAACGGCAATCTTACCAACACCGACCAGCTCCGTAAGGAGCTAATCGATCAGGGCTCGATCTTCGGCTCAACATCAGATACCGAGATCGTCCTACATCTTCTAGCTCACGCTGACAAAGATGCCCCACGGGTAGAGAGTGTAATCGGGGCCCTATCGCGACTACAGGGGGCATTCTCGCTCGTTATACTGTTTGAGGATCGGCTGATCGTTGCCCGTGACAGACATGGACTGCGACCGCTGGCTATTGGGACGCTCGATGGAGCAACGGTTTTTGCCTCAGAGACCTGCGCCTTTGATCTGATCGGCGCAACTTATGTGCGAGATGTTGAAGTAGGCGAGGTTGTTGAAGTGTTGCCAGACGGCTCAATGCGTAGCTTCTATCCATTTGGCTTTTCAAAAGCTGCTCCATGCATCTTTGAGTATGTTTATTTTGCCCGGCCTGATTCTAACGTGTTCGGTAAAAACGTTTACCAGCTCCGCAAGAATATGGGAGCTGAATTATCGCGCGAGAATCCAGTTCAAGCCGATGTGGTTATTGCGGTTCCAGATTCAGGTGTAGCAGCAGCGATCGGCTATGCTGAAGCCTCAAAGATTCCATTTGAGATGGGGCTTGTTCGCAATCACTATGTCGGAAGAACATTTATTGAACCCAAACAATCGATCCGCGACTTTGGTGTAAAAATTAAGTTAAATCCCAATACTGCTGTGCTAAAAGATCGATCGGTTATCGTTGTTGATGATTCTATTGTGCGCGGAACAACGAGTCGAAAACTCGTGGCGATGCTACGTCAAGCTGGCGCTAGAGAGATTCATATGCGGATCTCCTCTCCTCCAACAACAGACCCTTGTTACTATGGTATAGACACGCCAGATAAGCGGGAGCTGATTGCGTCGCGCAGCACAGTGGATCAGATCGCTGAGTTTATCGGGGTCGACTCTCTAGCGTATCTGTCGATTGCCGGGCTGTATCGTGCGGTTGGTTCAGAGCCAGGTAAGTTCTGTGATGCTTGCTTTACTGGATCATATCCGGCTGGAACGCCGATTCCCATGCCTAACAAGCGTCAGCAGCTCCTGTTTGAAGCAGATTAGGGATTTGTAACTACCATCGACTGTAGCGTTAGCGCCTATTAATGGGCGGCTTTGCCGAGCAACACAGGGTGGAGACATTAACCTAGAAACGGCAGTTGCGGGTCTGAAAATGGCTCATCTGCCCAAAATCACTCTATATTTTGAATGGCTCTTCGTGGAATCGAGTGGGTAGAATTGGCGTTTTCGGACGTGAACATGCA
>CAZZLV010000241.1:0-3978 GCA_964655155.1 uncultured Bdellovibrionales bacterium | reverse complement strand
CAAAATCCTTGGTGCTTTTAGCCACCTGCACCATTTTCGTTCTCCTTAACTGCCGGATTTAGGATTATTCTTCAGGATATCTCGGAGCCGAATAGCTATGTCGCCTCTCTTACCGCTCTGCTTTATGGCTTTAAGCTACGGCGCTGCGGAGCCGTGGCTCGCATCACTTGCAGAGAGCCGTACGATATTGAGTCTCTTCAACTGCTTCTCGCGCCACTGCGAGCTATCGCAAAACCAACCGCTTTGCCGAAGCACTCTTAGAATTCAGCGGATTAAATAGAACGGCATAAAGGGTAGCTTAAAATGCCTCAGAATTCTGGAAGACGCCGCATATGAACACCGCCATAGCATGGGGCCTATCTCAAGGTGCCAACGCCCTTAATGTACTTGCAGGAATATGCATCGCTCACATAGTTTCCCCGTACGAGTTCAGTAGATTTGCAACTTTATCTGCTGCCATAGCGATTATGTCCGCGGTACTTAATCCAGTGATTAACGAGATTGCACACCGAGTAGCGCGTGACCGCTTTATTGCGCTTACTGCACTACGCTCAAGAACTATATTTGGTGTCAGCGCTTGCTGTCTAATAGGATTGAGCACCTGCGCGTCTATCGTGACCAGTGCCTTTGAAGCAGTTCTGGTATATCTCTTGATCCCTATACTGCTTGTGGGACAAGCATGGGCTACTGGGTTCTTCTACGGCTTACATCGTATGGTTACCGTTGGGTCGGTTTTGTGTCTCGCAGCTCTGATTCGAATCGCTGCGCTGCTTAGTTTTTTGTCGCTGGGGATCATATTTGGCGGGATATCTTTATCGTACTTAGTCGGTTTTACAGTGACGATATTTTTGTCACGGCTACTGCTCTGGGACCTGATTCGATCGACCCAATGCGACGAGTGGACTACAAATTGGAAGCTGCTTTGTGGATTCTTTCTTCTGGCTCTACCATTTTCCGTCGACCAACCGATCGTCCAGGCGATCTTTCCTGAATCATCAGCCGACTATGCCGCTCTTATGACTTATGCCCGCAGTGTTATGCTACTAGCTGGCCCTGCTCTGACTATCGTGTTTAGCAAACTGATTCAGCCTAATGAAAATCAGCAATCATTAGTTTCACACGGACTTTTACCATCGCTTCCAATCGCTGCTGGTCTAGCAGCCGGACTGGCGTTTTTATTATGGTTGTGCCAACCGATCCTTTTTCCGCTCCTGCTTGGTATGAAATATATCCATGTTACCCCGCACCTTACCCTTGCCCTTATCGGGATGACACTCTGCGTTATTTCATATTTTTTGGTGCAGCGCTTACTGCTATCTTGCTCATGGTGGTTGTGCGCCGGCCTAGCACTGCCGCCCCTAGTACAGAGCGTACTTTTTGCGACATTCTCTGCCCCTTCAATTGCTCAGCTTACTATGGTCTCAGTGTTAACATTCTCTGTACAGTGCTCGATAGCCGTTGTAGCTACTTACCTTAATATCCAAGGAGTACGATCATAGTGGCTCCGCGCGTGCTGTATCTACACCCACACTTCACCTTACCTGGTGGAGCTGGCAGGCACGCTCTTGAAACCGGCAAGGTACTCGCATCCATTGGCTGGGACGTGCATATAGCTAGTATTACGCAGCGTCAGGAGCTGATAGCTGACAGTAGTCAGCTTATAAAGTTTCACCAACTCGGAGGCCCACTATCGAGCTCGCTCTGGTATTGGCCACACCTTCCGATCCTGATTGCCAGGGTCCTGCGTTGTATCGATACTGTTCAACCGGATATCGTATTCTCGCAGGTATTTCCGGCTAACTGGTGGGGCTTCCTCGCCAAGCTGCTGCGTGGGGCTAAACTTAAGCATGTCTGGATGTGTCAGGAACCATCAGCCTTTATTCACTCAAGGCGCTGGATCGAATCGCTCCCCTACTCGCTCACTGGAATAGCCGCTCGCCTTGGCAATCCCTTGCTCAAAGCGATTGACGTACGCCTAGCGCATTATGTTGATTACGTCTTTGCAAATTCGCAGTTTTCGCAACAATTAGCATTCGATGCCTACGGCTATGTCCATAATAATGTGGGTATCTGTTACCCAGGGGTCAACACTAAGCGCTTTACCCCAGCAGCTGAAACTCAGCGTACCGCTTATAAGTTTATAACCTGCGCTCGACTCACTAAGTTTAAAAACATAGACCGCATTATTTCTGCGCTCAAGCATATTGCTGACGATCGAGTTACTCTGACTATCATCGGTCGAGGAGAGGAGTATGAGCACCTAGTACAACTTGTAGCAGTGCTCAACCTTCAGCGACGTGTTACATTTCTGAAGACCATCTCTGATGCTCAAATGATCGCTGAATTACGCTCAAGTTATGGGCTTATTCATGCCGCTGAAGAGGAGCCCTTTGGCTTAACTCCTGTTGAGGCGATGGCGTGTGGAACCCCGGTAATCGCCATGCAAGGTGGTGGGCCAGCAGAAACTGTTGTGCACGAGAATACCGGCTATCTCTGTAAAAATTCACATGATACTAGTATAGCGCAGGCGATTAGTTGGCTAATAGAGCAGGAGCCGCAGATGCCAATTATAAGCGCGGCGTGTGTTGAACGCGCACAGCTCTTTACCTGGGAATCGGCGGCTATGAGCCTAGAGCAGGTGTTTGCCCGGTTTTTGAAGTAGAGCATTTAGGATTAAACCTAAAAACAGCGATTAAGGAGGATGAAAACAGTGCTGTCGATCAAAGCAGTGTATTTTTAACTTTTCTTAAGGCTTGAACCCTGGCACCGTCAGGATGAGCACCGAAAATTAAAAAGACAAATTGATTTTGAGCAGATGCGCTAATTTCAGACCCGCGACTGCCGTTTTTAGGTTAAATATGGATATCAAAGTGCCAAATCAAGCAATTACTACGTCGCAGCCTAGCGTATCAAAAGAATATTTTGGCGAGTTAGAGAGCGGCGAAAAAATAGAGCAAATTTCCCTATCAAATGGACGCGGAACAACTGTGCAGGTTTTGTCCTGGGGTGGAATTGTCAGATCCATAACTACCCCAGACCGGAGTGGTGAAAGGGCCGATATCGTTCTAGGCTACGACTCTCTCAAAGAGTATGAGTCACGGCATCCATATTTTGGGACTATTACCGGCCGCTTTGCTAATCGTATTGCACGCGGAGAATTTACCATCGAGGGGAAACGATATGAGCTGGCTACAAATGATGGCCCGAACCATCTGCACGGTGGTGTGGTCGGTTTTGATCGTAAGATTTGGCAGACTGAAATTTCAAGCTCCGATGAAGCTGCTGTTTTGCGGCTAACCATGACTAGTCCCGATGGCGATCAAGGATATCCGGGAGAGGTCGCTACGGAGGTCACATACACACTAAGCGTAAACAACGATCTTCGAATCGATTACTCAGCCAATACCACGAAGGCAACCCCAATTAACTTAACTAATCACTCCTACTTCAACCTTTCAGGTCACAATTCTGGCCCTGTGATTGGGCATTCTCTACAACTATTTGCAGAATACTACCTTCCGGTGGATCAAACCCAAATACCAACTGGCGAAATGGCTCCTGTTGTAGAATCGCCTTTCGATTTTTCTGTGCCTAAGCTAATCGGCGCCAGGATTCATGAGGTAGGTGCAGGATATGACCACAACTTCGTAATCTCGGGGGCCCCTAACTCACTACGTCCTGTTGCTTTGGTATATGAACCACGAACAGGTAGAACTCTTGAGGTTTTTAGCACTAAACCCGGGGTACAGCTCTATACTGGAAACAATCTGCAAAATGAAAGAGGCAAGCAGGGCGCCATATATCAGAGGCATCATGGATTCTGCCTTGAAACCCAGCACTATCCAGATTCAATCAATCAACCCGGATTCCCTTCAAGCGTGCTTAGACCTGAAGAGCACTATAAACACACAACTATCTTTAGGTTCTTCGTGGAATCGAGTGGGTAGAATTGGCGTTTCCGGACGTGAACATGCACGT
>CAZZLV010000240.1:0-3983 GCA_964655155.1 uncultured Bdellovibrionales bacterium | reverse complement strand
CTGATGAGTACATACCTCCGCGCAAGGAGCGCAAGGTCTTTATGTACGCATCATCATTAGCTAAACGAATTGCGCACTTGGAACAGTACGATTGGTTTATCAAGCAGTGTCGAGAGTGTTACGAGCTAATGAAGCAGGGCTTTAGCAACATTCCTTGGCCACCCGGGTGCTTTATTCCTCCACTTCCACCGCTTTGCAATGCTCTTTAGTTCTCGCAAACAGCAGATCTCTCCCTCCAAATATCCCGTTGCGCCTTTAGTACTTTATCAAGCCGTTATCAGCCCGTGAGCCTAGCTGTTTAACCTAAAAACGGCAGTTGCGGGTCTGAAAATGCCGTATCTTCCCACAATCACTTTGTATTCTGAATTTTCGGTGCTCACCCTGACGGTGCCAAGAATGCGCCTTACGAAAAGTTCAAAATCCTTCGTGCTTTTAAGCACCTGCGCCATTTGCATCCTCCTCAACAGTCGTTTTTAGTTTTAAGCGCAGCTGACATTTATTTATATTCGGTCTTGCACCTTTTTCTTGATGAATCGCCTGTTCGCTTAGCCCGCCTGGGTATCCGTCGACCACTGTGTCGCCTCAGTCATAGTTGGGGTGGACCAGAGGGGGAGGGGGACCAGAGGGGGAGGTCGCATCAGTCATAGTTGGGGTGGACCAGATAACCGCCAGATAACCGAGGGGACCAAAGAAGTGGGAACCAGAGAGTTGCCAGAGAAGTGGCGCGCGCTTTAGGTCTTCTTATGGGGCTTTAGATAAAGTTCTAGCAATTCCGGATCTAGCAGTGCCAAGCTTTCATTTAGAGCTTTAGGAATTTTATGCTTAGGTCTATTAGCTAATGACCGAGCTCGTTTTAGCAAACTACTTACTAGCTCTGGATCCTTTGACCAAAATTCGGCACAGGCAGTTGCTCCGCATTTAATTGGTACCGCTCCAAAGCCGCGCGCAACTAGTGCTGCTAAACAGAGTGAATGGGCCGATAGATCCGCATCTAGGCCACTAACTACCCGAGCTATTTGCGTTATGCGCACCGCTGGCGCCCTTAGTAGAGCCTTCACAACCTCACGCTTTTGCTGTAATAGGATTTGTTCGATAATTTGCCCCAGCTTACTCAGAGTGCGGCTTGTCACCTGATCTCCACAAACTATACCCACACACTGGTCTATAGAGAGGTGTGAGATTAAGACTTCAGTCAGTAGATTTTCTTTACTTCCGCCCTGAAGCGCCTCTTGCACCGCAGATCTCACTGGAGAGCCGAGACTGCTCATTAGAACATCGCTCTCAAGTATCTCCGACCCCTTTATTAATCTTGCCCGCTTTGGTGCTTTGTTAGGTTTATTTGGTCTGCTCTTTAGGGCAGGTTTTGAGGTGCTGCTCTCTGATGTCACTCGCTCTAATTCTTCAAGATAGTCCTGCGCTCGATGTAAGGCCTGCACGATACTCTGAATTCGGGTATCTGTTACCATGCGCTTTTTTAGAAGCAGCGCCGGATCCAGTGCTGCCAACTGCTCAATCGTTAGCGCCTCTTCAAAAGGTGCTGCGGTCCACTCGGGACTCCAAAATTTACCAAGCGCGCAAGTTCGCACATGTTGGTACTGGCTGTGGGCAGCGATCTTGGTCAGTGTTGCGCGAAGTACAAACTCAAGCGGTGCATCTCCATTAGACATGTTTTTAGGTGGGTCTACTGATTCCAAGAGGCTCTCGGTACCACGCTGATCATCAAGCGTTGGGATGTTGATGCTTAGCTGGTCGCCGGCTAGGCTTCCTGATAGGTCATCAGATTGATCAGCGGACATATCACCACTGAATGCGTAGTCCGGTGATTCGTTATCCTCTCCAAGAGCTGCAAGAAGATTTGATAGAGCCTCTGCGTGCTCCGGCGCGATTAAGTCCAGAGATTCTCGGCTCTCCTGTACACGCTCAACAAGCTGGTCGATGGTCAGCTCTCCGATAGACTGGTTATCTTCGCACCCTTCTGGGATAAGCCTAGAAATCTTCACCCGTTGAAAGAGTGAAAAACGTGGGGATCGACTAAACGCCTCTAGAGCCTTCTTTAATTGACTATTAGGTGTAACAGGGGGATGTGCCATGCCCTGGTTTAAGATGCGGCCATAAACCGCTAGGATGGATATTTTTCACCCTGAATAGGCCAGAAATCTAGCGCCTTAAGGGCTTTTATAGGTTAAAATCTAGCTAGATGGCCCAGAAACGACTAGATACGACCGATATACTTTCAGAGATCAAGCGCACCCTGCCGATCGGTATAGAACTGCATCGCTTCTACCACTACGTGGTGCCGCTGGGGAAAAAACGAAAACTGAGCCTGATCGTTCTTAAGCTCTATTGCCCGGATGAGCACACGGCGAAATTAAATTCATGGCGTGCAGAGGTAGCCAACTCCCTGGACATGGTTACGATCCTCGTCCGACGAGTAAGGAGTGAACAGAACATTCAGACAAATCTGCTGGCTGAGTTTCGTGGCATTGAACTACTGACCGCGACAGCTAGGCCTAAACTTGATCAGATCCTTCAATCCTTATGCGGCTCTCCGCCTGAATATCACCCTAACCTCTCAAATCATAGTGCAAATCGTGAAGATCTATCTGAGATTCCTTTTATCGCCATCGACCGTGCCGATACCCGTGATATAGAGGATCTCATTCACGCTGAAAAGAAGAGCACCGGCACAATTGTATGGCGCACCGCTTTTGTCAGTGCAACCGATGAAGTGCAGCCCGGCAGCCCGATCGATAGGTATGCGCTGCGGGTAGCTCAAACGATTTACGGCAAACATAGAACCGTTACTACACTCGGTGAGCAGCTATCTCACAACGCGGTATCATTTCTTCCGGGCCATGTGCGTCCAGCATGGATCGTCGAGGGTTGGCTGATACCTAGAGAAGCTGTGACTATCAGGGGCAAACGCCCATTCATACACTACGAGCTCCAATACAAAGTACGCTACGGAAATGTTATTAATCACAGTAGTATAGACCCAAAAGACACGACTCTTCGTGAGCGCGATCCGCTTATAGATCGCTCGATCGCCTGCCTCGCTGAAGTGGCGCGCATCCTGCAACACAAACGATCTGCACAGCCTTCCTTGCTTCGCGTTGACGGAGAAGCAGCTATTGAGCAGATACTCGCTCAAATCATGATTGAATCAAAACGGTTATTGAGCGATTTTCTCGGAAAAGTTAGAGAACTTCCGATGATCTATCGGGTTCACCAAAAACCTTCGCCTGAAGTTATTGAGCATTTTCACCTGGCCCTTAATGACCTACAGATTCCACAAACTCTAAAAGATTTTGAAGATCCGAGCCAATTTGCCGGAATTCTTCAAAGCCTAGAAAATCGTCGCGATCCAGAGAGCCAAGCATTACTCAATAATTTGCTCGATACATTCCTTCTACGTACGCTGTATTCTCCTGAAAACTTCGGCCACTATGGATTGCGGCTTGATTCATACGCTGAGTTTAAACCGCGCGATGCGTCTGGCTTGGCTAATCAATTCCAATTAGCTGCGGCGTTTGAACACACTGAACCCCTTTCATATGATGAGATGCTTGAGCGCGCAAATGTTCTGAATGAAAAACGCTGGCGTCGCGACGAACGTACATTTCGTCTGATCTTTTTTGAAATGCTTTACGAGAAGCTTGAACTTGTCGGCAGCGTTTGTCTTGGTAGCATCGCAGAGGTTCGTGCCGATAGAATTTACGTTGATATACAGGGATTCTCTAAATGGGGAATCTTGCAGGACGGAGACCAAGATGCAACCATCGATGTCGGTGCGCCAGTTGCTGCTACACTCGTGGGGTTTAGTCTTGAGCAGATGCGTTTTGTGTTCTCTGTAAATAAACACCTGCGCGAGTGATTTTTAAAAAAATACTCGCAATAGCAGGGCGAGCGCAATCTTGGCCCTCATAAACATTATCCTAAATTCGGCAGTTAAGGAGAACGAAAATGGTGCAGGTGGCTAAAAG
>CAZZLV010000239.1:0-4106 GCA_964655155.1 uncultured Bdellovibrionales bacterium | reverse complement strand
TGATTCGCGTCCGCGAATCGATAGCGTTTTCCAAAAGCCGCTATATCGCTACGGAGTTTTGAAAAACGCTATAGCTTTATTTTGCGATCATAAAAAGGCACCGAGTCGGGGCCTCGGAGATTTGCGAAGAAAAGCCAGAATAAGCACTTGCATTAAGTTGACGCAACTAACCCGAATCTTGCACTTTCATGCAAGATTCTGGCTAAATCGTATCGCATCCTCTGCCTGCTAGCGCCGTGATTGACGCTCAGAGCTAAGGATGTTGCGTGGTTGCTCGACAACGCTGCGAATCTTATCCTCGAGAGAATTTACCAGGTTTGACATATTTGAAGCTGCGCGTTGAATGGCGCTGAGCGCCTCTTCAGCGATCGGTGATAGTCCCTCGCTTGATGTGGCAACGAAGGCCATGGCAACGATCTCTTGTAGTGGATTGTTAAGATCGTTGCGAATATTAGCACCTAGAGTTGTGATCTGCGTTTCATTTGAGCGATTCTCCGCTGCTGCGTAAGGCGCTCGTGATTGCACTCGTCGCAGCTCTACGAAGCGGTAACCAGGATGGGCGCCGAGATCGGCTCTTGTGGTGGTCAGATCGCTAAGGATTACTAGCTCTGGTGGTGGTGACATCGTTTCAAGTGTTTCATGGAGCCTGCTCAGAGGTCCATCGGGTAGTACAGCACTAGAGAGTATAATATCGATCGAGCGGCGCTTGAGGATCCACAGAGCGAGCTGAAGTGTTGGTGCAAAGAGGATTGAACATCCGGGCAGAGTCCGCGAGAGCTCCAGTGTAATCTCCTGTGCGGTTTGTTGACTGGCATTTACTACCAAAACTGTGGCACCAGTCTGAATGACGCTTGCCTGGCGTGCGGCGAGCACAGGTTGTACGGGCGTTTGGGTGGCTGGGATATTGTTTGACTTGCTGTTCGCAGATGGCTCGCGTGGTGCACTAAGTGGTTCAAGCGTTGTTCTTGCAGCGCGGATTATGCGCACCTCATCAGACCCTGCGACCTCCTTTAAAATCTTGTCATGGGTGAGTGTTACGGTTCTTCGTCGCACCCTTGGGGCATCAAAACTACTCGACATACAGGTCTCACTACAAACAAAAAGAGCCTGCAAATAAGATGAGGTTTGCATAAACGAGGGTTCAGAAATTAGCCCTAAGAAGACACCTTCGCGCAATATTATGGCGTTTTTCAAAATTAAATTCGGCAGTTAAGGCAAGTGAAAATGGTGCAGATGGCTAAAAGCACGAAGTATTTTTAACTTTTCTTGAGGCGCAACTCTGGCACCGTCAGGGTGAGCACCGAAAATTCAAAAGCCGCAGGGCTTTTAGCCAGATGCGCCGTTTTCATCCTCCTTAACTGCCGAATTTAGGATAAGTAGAGCTCGAATGGCTGTTAGCTCCTCGTTGTATCGCCCATCTGTAAAATCAGAAAAGCTCCAGGGGAGCGGTTGCCAGACCTTGTGGGCAAAGCGCAGGGCGACATCCGCATAGATACCATCACCAAGGTACACCTTGTGTCCTGCTGCCTTGGTGCTCGCAAGTACAACCTTGTGGTGATCGATGTAGCCAATGTTGAGATTCACTGTGCGTCGTCCAACAGTATGTTGATCAACTTTACGTCTGTTAACTAGTTGCCCCTGATTTTTATCCTGCGTACCAACTGCGCCCTTCTCCTGCTCAGAGATCGCACACCCCTGCTCTAACGCAATACAGGCTCTCTTTGCACCAGGTAGGATGTCAGCAAAGTGTGGTCCTGTGAAGCTCACTAGATAGCGTACAAGACCAGGTCCCATCTCCTTCTCATAGTAATCTGTGCAATCAAAGAGTCGCTGCGGCCCTACGTAGTCTACAGAGCCAAAGACCTCTGCAAGAAGCTGAGTAGTGTTTTTTTGGTCAACGTTGGGTTGAGCGAGTATAGCAACGAATAGTTTAATACGCGGAGCGTCTGACATATTAACCTAAATTCGGCAGGTGCGGGCCCGAAAACGGCGCATCTGGGTAAAATCACTGCGGCTTTTGAATTTTCGGTGCTCACCCTGATGGTGCCAGGATTGCGCCTCCGAAAAGTTCAAAATCCATCGTTCTTTTAACCACCTGTACCATTTTGGTTCACCTTAACTGCTCTTTTTAGGTTCAAGCCTCGAGAAAAGTTCAAAATTCTTGGTGCTTTTAGTCACCTGCACCATTTTCGTTTTCCTTAACTGCCGAATTTAGGTTCAAGGCTTTTGCAGCCGCAAAACGAAAGCTTTACCAAAAAAAGGCCTTGGTTACCAAACGATTCCCCGATGCGCCAAGTACTCGTGGGCTATATCAATCCGTGGGGCTCTGCACTCATAGAATCGGTAAAAAGCAACACGCTTGCTTAGCCCCATGACTTTACAGGTGTTGCGTTCAAAAAACACTCCGAGCACCCGCTCGATATCAGCAGCGGTATTGACGTGCTCGTAACGCATGAGTACCTGATACTCCAAACCGTAGCGTCTTTTGAATTCATGCCCTGATATCTTTGTCCCCAGATACCATAAGAGAGTGCCCTCATTCGGAATCGCCACCCTTAGTGAGCCATGAGTGTTGAGTAGTAGCGCAGCCTGAGCGACTACTACCGGAAGGTCCATTATATGTTCGAACACAGCGATGTTAGTGATGCGGTCGTAAGGGCCACTTTGCTTGGCCTCGCTGATATCATCGAATACGTTCCGAAGCCTCGTACGGCCCTGCGCTTCCTGGTAAAGTGCATGAAATGGCTCAACTATATCGTATGGCCCAACAACGGGCTCGAATGGAAGTTGATTTAGTGTGCCTGCCCCGATCTCAAGGGTCGATACCCGAGAGTCCGGCCGCAGATCTCGGGCAACCTGTCGATGCATCCAGCCTTCTAGTTTTTTTGAGATTGAGGTGGTCGCGTATTCTCCGTTGCGGTTACTCAAGTAGTGCTGTTGATAGATCGCTTTATACGCCTCAGGAAGCTCAATGCGCTTTTTGGGATAGAGGGAAAGAATAGATTTATTCATAACTAATTCAACCAGCTAAAATAGGATGAAATCTTAACATCTGCAAGATTCGAAAAGCTCTGGGTATTGCAGTTCGCGCTATCTTTCAGAGGCCAAAAATGTGCGGAAGTTCCGGAAATCATTAAGTTACACTTAACTGCCGTCTTTAGGTTTAATCTAATCCCCGCACCCTAGCTCGAGCACTCAACTCAGCTCTAAAATCGCTCTCGATATTTATTAATTCCCCAGCTCTAGGGTGTTTAAAACTTAAGTGCGAGGCGTGGAGAAAAAATGTACGCGGTACAGCATAGCTGCCAGCAGCACAGAGTGCGCCGACTGAGCGGCGCGATCCGTAAAGTAGATCTCCTACGAGTGGATGGCCGATGTGTGCTGCGTGGGCGCGTACCTGGTGTCTACGAGCTGGTGATGCTGAGGCGCGTGTAACGGTGATATCAAACGGAGCAAGATACTCGATCGGAGTAAAGATGGTGGTACCTGGCAGGGCTCGCACTGGCGGACTCGGAGGGCGCGAGTAGATCTTCATTCTCTTTGCACCGCGATGTGGTGAGCCGATGTATGTCGACACGCTTGTCTCTGCGAGTAGCTTACCTTCGATCAGTGCCACATAACTTTTAGACACCTCTCCGTTACTAAGAGCTGAATACAGGGCATCCCACATCTGGCGATTCTTAGCACCAAGGAGCACGCCGCTGGTGCTGCAGTCAAGTCGCTGAACGAGTCCGCCATCCAGTGGTGAGCGCGAAGCTTGTGCTAACAGCGGTTCGTATTCGAGTAGCTCGTCGGCTAGCGAGTGACCACCTTCGCTGTGAATCTTAACCGAGTGTAAACCAGCCGGCTTGTATACGGCAAAGATGTCGTCATCGTTGTAGAAAAAAGTTAGCTCGCTCACCAGTTCGTTATATTAGCGCACACGACTGCCCGAGGCGACAAAAAACCGAAGGCACACGGTACTGCCGTGACCTGAGTCCGGGCACACTTCCCTTTAGGCAGTTGTGCTTGAAGGCTAAACAGAGTGATAATCCTATAGTGACCTGCAAAAGTCCGTGCCAGTAAAACTGGCAAGGCTTTTGTCGTAAATCACTATAGGTTGTTGT
>CAZZLV010000238.1:0-4142 GCA_964655155.1 uncultured Bdellovibrionales bacterium | reverse complement strand
CGTGCTTTTAGCCATCTGCACCATTTTCGTTCTCCTTAACTGCCGAATTTAGGTTATAGCCGTGGCGGCTGTGCCGGCACTGATTTTTTGCAATCGCTACAGCCTGGCGAGAACCCGACTAAAGTTTGATTAAGCTCAGCAGTATTTTTAGAAAGCCAAGTTTGGGAAACTCAGTGACAGTTGCCTGTCTTTCGCGCTATAATTTTAGGCGGCGATTGGGGGCGCGCGAGTGAGTGCGCGAACCCGGCCAGGACTTGAGTGGAGCAACCGTAGTGCATAGACCTGTGATGCGTTGCCAGTCGCCGTTTATCCTAAAAAGAGCAGTTAAGGTGGATGAAAATGGTGCAGATGTTCAAAAGCACGAGGTATTTTGAACTTTTCGGAGGCTTGAATCCTGGCACAGTCAGGGTGAGCACTCAAAAATTAAAAATACAAAGTGATTTTGGGCAGATGAGCCACTTTCAGACTCGCAACTGCCGAATTTAGGTTTATATATACTTCCCCGTTTCCCGGCAGATAAACTACCCGTGTCGTACCTAGTTCTCGCCAGAAAATATCGTCCCTCCGGATTTAAGTCAGTCAGTGGCCAAGAGCATGTAACACGCACACTTGCAAATGCGATACAGCGCGGCAAGGTTGTTCATGCCTACCTTTTCACGGGCCCACGTGGAGTTGGCAAGACCTCAGTGGCGCGTATTCTGGCAAAGGCGCTGAATTGTCAAGCTGCGGATCCTGCAGAGCCGTGTCAAGAGTGCGTCGCCTGCAAAGAGATCGCAAACGGCACCAGTATGGCGGTGCGAGAGATCGATGGAGCCTCCCACAATAGTGTAGACAACGTGCGCGATCTGATGGATTCGTTCAAGGCCTTGCCGCCCCCTGGCTATCGCAACAAGGTGTATATCATAGACGAAGTGCACATGTTGAGTATCTCTGCCTTTAACGCCTTGCTTAAGAGCCTTGAAGAGCCACCTCCCAACACTATATTTATCCTCGCAACCACTGAGGTGCATAAGATACCTGAGACGGTTATCTCAAGGTGCCAGCGACACGATTTCAGGGCGCTCAGTGTTTCAGTTATTGAGGCACGGCTGGCTGAGGTCTGCCGACAGGAGCAGCTTGAGGCCGAACCAGAAGCGCTAACTATGGTGGCAAGATTGGCAGATGGTTCAATGCGAGATGCCCAGACACTCCTTGATCGAGTACAGACCTTTTGTGCAGGGGCGATCTCGGCAGCCGAAACCAGTAAGGCATTAGGTAGCGTTGAGCGCAGCGCGCTAGCACGATTGGCGCACACTATCGTCAAACGTGATGTAGAGCAGCTCTTAAACGTAGTGGCAGAGTTGTTTGCCACGGGAAGTGATCCGGCTACGTTGCTCAAGGAATTCGCTAATTTCTGGCGTGAGGTATTTATCGCCAAATTGGGAGGAGAGGCGCGCCTAAAGAGCTTGGGCCTCGCTGATGACTCAGTCGTTGATCTGTTGCGACTTGTTGCAACACTTGAGGTAGTCGATCTGCAGGATCTCTGGGATCTGGCGCGCGAAGGTGCAGATAGGTGTATGCGTTCTTCTTATCCAAGGTATGGATTCGAGGCGCTGGTGGTGCGAATGGCAACCAGGCAGCCGATTCAGGAGATCGGTGAGCTGATTGGGCAGCTCTCAGCAAAAGATGTTGGGCGCTCGCAGCCCACTTTAGGATCGCAGCGATCCGGTGCGTCAACAGTGATCAAGGGTGCGCAGTCTCAAGCAACGATTGACAGCGCTTTGGGGCTAGGAGTTTCTGCTGGCTCCGTGCAAATCCCAAGCAGGGCTCCTAGTGGCTCTGCTAATTCTCAATCCGAGACTTTAACAGCGCCTACAAAGGTGATTAATCAGGGGCTTAATCTGGGGCTTAACTGGGAGAGCTTTCTCCGTTTTGTGGGGGAGAATGGTGGCCGAATACTACTTGAAAATTTAAAGCGACTTGGAGTGAGCTGTTTTGAGGTTGGCTTGCTTGAGGCAACCGGCCCTGAATTTACGATAACGAGTATCAATCGGGAAAAAGCCAAGATTCAAGAGCTCTTTGTGGCATTTGCTGGGCAGGTGGCCCCGAGTAGTCAGAATCAGGCGAACATTCAGTGGAAGTTAGCTTTAAAAAAATCGGTCGCGCAACCGGAAACTGCTGAGCAGCGCGATGCTAAATTGAGTGATGCTAAATTGAATGGGTCTCAGTCAAAAAAAATCGAAGAGCTTGAGACTCATCCAGCTTTGCAGAGTTTGCAGAAGATATTTCCGGGTAGCAAAGTGGAGCAGGTGCGAGTAAAGAGTGAGTAGGTGATTTTTTCGAACTGTGCGGGATGCTATAGCGTTTTCCAAAAGTCCTTAGCGATGTAACGGCTTTTATAAAATGCTATCGATTTGCGGGCGCGAATCAAAACAACAACCTATAGTGATTTACGGCAAAAGACTTGTCAGTTTTACTGCCAGGGACCTTTGCAAATCACCTTAGAGCGTAAGGAGTTTTTATGACCAAGGGATTTAACGGTAAGCCGGGTGGAAACATGCAGGCGCTGCTCAAGCAAGCGCAAAAGATGCAAAAGGATATGCAGCAGGCTCAGGTTCAGGCAGAAGCTTTCGAAGCTGAGGGCAGTGCAGGTGGCAGTGCAGTGCGAGTAGTAGTGAACGGTAAGTACGAGGTGCTTAAGGTCAAAATCTCTCCCGATGCTTGCGATCCGAGTGATGTTGAAGTGCTTGAGGATATGGTTCGCGTGGCTCTCAACGATGCTGTGCAAAAGGTGCGTAAGAACACCGACGAGCAACTCTCTCGGGTTGCCGGAGGTATGGGCATTCCGGGAATGTTCTAAGGGATCTAGGCTAGATGCTTTCTTATCCTCCAGCTCTACAAAAATTGATTAAAGAACTCTCTAAGTTGCCATCGATCGGTGAAAAGTCGGCAACACGCTTGGCCTATCATTTGGTGGCAAATGATCGTGACTTAGCGCGGAGTCTCAGTGCAGCTTTACAGAGTGCCTCGCAGCAGATTCGATTGTGTCGGCGGTGTTTTTTTCTCAGTGAGGAGGAGTTGTGTTCTATCTGTCGCAACCCTAACCGAGACGTTGGGATTCTGTGCGTCGTTGAGAAGCCGGTTGACCTAGTGGCGATTGAGCGCGTGGCTGAATACAAGGGAAGCTACCACGTGCTGCATGGCCTGTGGGCTCCGCTGCGTGGCCAGGGCCCTGAATCAATGCGACTTACAGAGCTACTTGAACGAGTAAAAGTAGAGCCACCAAGAGAGGTCATAATCGCCACAAGTGCTACAGTGGAGGGTGATGCGACAGCGCTCTATATAGGGCGCTTGCTGGCCGATGTGGGGATAAAGGCAACCAGGCCAGCTCAAGGAATCCCCAAGGGTGGTGAGCTCGAATACGCCGACGAGGTAACCCTATCGAGGGCCTTTGCAGCGCGTAATACCCTTTAGCCCGAATATTGCGCGAAAGTGCGAGATTCGGGCTAAACTTTGCCTTCAGGGCGTGTGAACACACTTCTCGGGTACGTGCACGAGCATGTTCACCTCCGGAAACGCCAATTATACCCACTCGATTCAACGAAGAGCCAAATTTAATTGCTGAATTAATAGGTTGATGGCAAGGGTTGACATTCGCACCTCTAAGGTAAATTATTGTGGTTGGCTCCTTCCCCGGTAGCTCAGTCGGTAGAGCAGGTGGCTGTTAACCACCGTGTCGGGGGTTCGAATCCCTCCCGGGGAGCCAATAAGCCTCAATCTCACTGATTAGCGTAGACGTTCAGCGTAGTCGTTCAGCGTAGTCGTTCAGAGTAACTGATCAGTGAACCCAGACCTTGTCTTCATGCATGCTAGGTAAAGATCTCCAGGTCGTTTGCTAAACCTGAATTATCTCACGCGTCCTTCTGCAGCTGACTATTACCTACAAGTCTCCATAATCCGAATAATTGAGGGCAGCGAAGCATCAAAAGCGCCTACTGCGGTGTGATTAAAAAGTGGCTCATCGCGGAATCGAGTGGGTGCCGATGGCTGCTGATGGGTCATAACCCATTGTTTTGAGTGATAAATCACGTATTTCCGCGTGAACGTGCTCGTGCACGTAAACGTGAACGTGCTCGTGCACGTAAACGTGAACGTGCTCGTGC
>CAZZLV010000237.1:0-4166 GCA_964655155.1 uncultured Bdellovibrionales bacterium | reverse complement strand
CTGGCTAAAATCACTGCGGCTTTTGAATTTTCGGTGCTCACCCTGACGGTGCCAGTGTTCAAGCCTTAAGAAAAGTTCAAGATCCTCGGTGCTTTTAGCCACCTGCACCATTTTCGTTCTCCTTAACTGACGAATTCAGGATAAAATGTCCTGAGTATTCTGTAACCTAGAGGAGCTTGGTAGCGCTACCCTCTAAATTAGTTTCGGCTCATCGCGGAATCGAGTGGGTGCCAAATGACTGCTGATGTGGCATAACCAACTGTTTTCAGTGATGAATCATGTATTTCTGAGTGAACGTGCTGGTAAAGGTGAACGTGAACGTACCTGATCTAGCAACTTTCTGCCCCGGCGATCGATATCTAGTCCGTATTTTTCACGAAGCTCGCTGCGCTCGCCGTGAAAAATGGTCAGAAAGAGGCCATCCATGGCCTCTTTCTTCATCGCCTACAGTTTGTGTGGGACCCATAGTGCCCACACAAACTGTAGGCTCCAAATTCCTCCGCTGCGCTTCGAAATTTGCAAGTGCTTCCTTGCAATTGCTAGCCCGTGGCATTTAGCTCTGTTTTTCTCTCAATCGCTATAGCAGCCTGGACACCGTCCGACCCTAAAACCAACTATCAGCCAAGAAGAGAAGCTCCGATAGCTTCCTATCGGCCAAACTGATACAATTAGGCAAAGAAGAACACACACCGACAGGTTGCGCTCTTTAAGGAGTTTATGATTGGGGCTTAGGGGTTTGCCTTCGGCGCTCCTGGCTCTCTTTGGGGCGTGCGGAATGGTTATTCTAAACTCTGAGATACTAATGCGCAGAGCGGTTATGTTTGCACGCTTATTTTCGCTCTTTATACCGCTCTTACTATCACTATTTATAGAGCTTTCTATGGTGTCAGAGGCATCTGCCATAGCAACCTGCGCAGAGTGTAATACCTCCCCAGATTGCAATCTGTGCCAAGGTTATGAAAGTGGGCCTGTCAGTTGTAGCTGTCAACAACTGATAAACCACTATGTTGCGTCTTGCGGTATTGATTGCTCGGCTTTTTGGCGCGAGTTAAGCACTTGCAACGATATGTGCCAATCGAGTAACAGCAGCAGCTCAAGTGCTAGTAGCAACTCAAGCGACAGCAGCAGCTCAAGCAGCAGCGATACTAGCTCAAGCTCCTCCACTCAGAGCAGTAGCTCTTCTAGCACGAGCAGCTCATCATCGAGCGAAACAAGCTCATCTTCTTCAAGTAGTAACGATTCATCAAACTCCAGCAACAGCTCTAGTAGCTCTAGCCATGAATCGAGCGACTCTTCATCCAGCTCACCATCCTCTTCCAGCTCCTCTTCCAGCTCCTCTTGGTCCTCATCAAACTCCTCTTCGACCAGCTCCTCCTCAGATTCTTCAGCATCTTCTTCCTCCTCATCGTCATCATCAGATTTATCGTCATCAGAGTCATCGTCATCAGAGTCATCACCTTCATCTGGCTCATCTTCCTCTAGCTCATCTTACACTTCATCAAGCTCATCTTCATCAAATTCCTCTTCAGGCTCATCTTCATCTTCAAACTCATCAAGCTCCAGCTCATCATCATCATCATCATCCACCTCACCAGGGACGTCGTCATCTTCCTCGGCTCCTGAAGTAGACTGTGGCGTTCCGAACCCAAATAGCTGCAACGCTCCTGATTTTTGTAGTAGCGGACAACCTCTGACAGCTCCTCCATATCCGCCCTGCTCAGATGCCGATGTTGCTTGGTCCGAGCCGTATTGTGGCCAGCCTGCTAACGGCTACTACTTACCACCTTGCGGCCCTCATCCAGGTCTCGGAGAGACACAATGCATCCAGCAGAGACATATTAGTGGAATTAAATGCGTCCCAGACCAATGCCCTGACCCAACTAGCTTTACCCAACTTTGCCTCTCAGGAATCAACGGTATCGAATACCAAGTTGTTACAAATCCTGGCCTGAATGAATGTAACGAGTGCAAGCCGCAGTTGGGGCCACCGGGGACAGGTTTAGATTAGCCACCACTCATGCATCCAAATAGATCTGCCTACAAAGACCTCCCCATCGTTTTTCTGGTCACTCTGGTTGCTATCTGCACCATAGCCTACAAGTATACAACGCCTGAGCAGCTCTACTGGGACGAAAGCTACCATATTGCAAGCGCTCAAAAATATCTAAGTGGCGTATTCTTTATGGAGCCTCACCCTCCCCTTGGAAAACTTCTGATCGCAGCAGGTGAGGCCCTGCTCAATGCCAATCCAGACGACACCTCATTTACAACAACAGATCACGCCAGCGTCTTGCCGCCGGGATTCTCCTTTGCTGGATACAGACTCTTTCCAGTTATCTGCTCGGTGCTCTCAGTGCCACTCTTTTTTATCTTCCTGATGCAGCTATCTGGAAACCGAATCATTTCGTTTGTCTTATCTATAGCTCTAGCACTAGATAATGCATACGTTGTTCACAGTCGCGCTGCGATGCTTGATGGCATTCAACTATTTTTTATCTTTGCAACACTAGCCGGAATTGCAGCAACCTATCGACGCATCGAACATGCATCACTACTTAAAGGTATCCCATATATTACTGGGCTAGCTTGGGGTGGCGCACTAGCTACTAAGGCAACATCTCTCATAGTTGCTCCATTTTTTGCAATCCTAATTGCACCACTCTGGTCCAAACGGTGGCAAATCGTAAGGATACCGCTGCAGATTCTTGGTGCAACTCTCTTGGTATATCTCTGTAGCTGGTACACACACACGGCGATCGGCAAGCGGGTTGAGCCAAATCTACCTAACAGGGGCTTTTATCAATCCTCTGATGAAACCAAGCGTATCATCTCTATAGGCGAGACAAACTCCTTAGACTCAATCTGGCCCCTACTACGCGACAATATGGCGTTTTTCTCACACTACGAGCGCGGCGTTCCGAAACTTAATATGTGCAATCAAAATGAGAGTGGTAGCACACCGGTTATGTGGCCCTTCGGTGCTCGCACGATAAATTATCGCTGGGATAAGAAGGATGGAAAAGTGAGCTACACATACCTAGTGGCTAATCCCTTAGTGTGGGCTATCGGACTCTTTAGCTTAATATCTTCAGCGGCGCTGTGGATCTCATCGATACTTGGAAGGTGCGCAATGCCGCGCGAATGGAAGCTATTCAGCGGAACGCTGCTGCTGATGTGGTGTGGCTACATGGTTGTTATGGCTTCGCTTGACCGAGTTATGTACCTCTACCATTATCTAATACCGCTAGCTTTAACGCTGTCACTAGGTGCTATAACTATCCCTCAAGTGCGCCTGACTCAATCTCGATATGCGCCGCCAACGCAGATTCTCTATCTGATAATTGCACTAATGATTTTAGTAACCTTTCGCTACTACGCACCTCTAACTTACGGTTATCCCCTTACAAACCGGGAGCTTTCTGCGCGAGCGCTCTTCGATACTTGGGATCTACGCTGCCCAGAGTGCAATCTCACTAATCACCTTGCGCAACCGATCTGCAATCCCAAAGAGAAGCGTTTTCCACAAATTAACATAAGCAACGTTTTTGCTACCGATAGCTTCCAAGAATGGGGCGAGCCGATTCAGGGGCTCTCAGTAGAGAAACAACAGGTGTTCGTTGCTGGCAAGCGATACGACTCAGTAATTGGAACGCACGCAAACTCAACCCTGCGGTTCCCGCTCAGCAAACGCTATCTGGTATTAAAAGGCAGATCTGCGCTGCCGGACTATCTAAAAACAAAGGACGGCAAAGCAGCTTCAGTTATTTTTGAGATCTGGCTCGATGGTGTGCAGATCTGGAGATCTAGACCTCTAACTCCACACGATCAGCAACAGGAATTTGAGCTCTCCTTGGTTGGGGGCTCGATTCTTGAGCTGCGGACTTTAGATGCCGGAGATGGCAACTATAACGATCACGCCGTCTGGATTGAGACTAAATTTGAGCCCGCTAGGGATCCAGCGTTGGGAGATTAAACCTAAATTCGGCAGTTGCGGGCCCGCAAACGGCGCATCTGGCTAATCCGTATTTTTCACGAAGCTCGCTGCGCTCGCCGTGAAAAATGGTCAGAAAAAAGCCATCCATGGCCTTTTTCTTCATCGCCTATAGTTTGTGTGGGACCCATAGTGCCCACACTAACTGTAGGCTCCAAATTCCTCCGCTGCGCTT